>JAUYSE010000028.1 GCA_030696465.1 Legionellaceae bacterium | reverse complement strand
TCAACCTCTTGTTACAGATGGTTATAGAAACTCAGTTGGAGAAAGGGATCTATGAGTAAATTCGTGTGGATCGCTCAGGGACAAGCCGCAGGACGTAGGCTTCTACTTAAAGCTAAACCGGTGAGTGCGTAACATGAGTTATTATTTTCTCAAAATATAGGTGTGACCAAGGGACAGCTTAATGCCCGGGATGGCAGTTGTGGGTGCGTAAGCTGAGTTATAATTTAAATTAGCGCGGTTCGAATAGATTATACGTGTTTTTATGGTTCATATTTCTGCCAAACAGGAACAACACGGTTTAGATAATGCATGAACTTCCAGAGCCCAACACTGCTTTCTACATTTGCAAAAGCATCAATGGTGCTTTCAGGAAAAGCGATACCACAACCAAATAAACCAGGTGCAATAATTCCTGATTTATCATTATAGTTGATGACGGGTAGTCCCTCGATAGGCAGGGCGCGACGATTAAAGCCAATCGCTTGAATGCTTTTCGTGCATTGCGGTAAATACGCTGCGGTATTGGTTTCATCTAGCCAAACACGCGTTAAGCGATCGGATATTTTTCCATCAATATGTTCGCGTGCCCAGGCGGCGGTTTCTCCTTTTAATCCTGTATTATCAAACAAAATAAAATCATCAAGATATACTGCATAACGCAGAGGGCCTCGGTAAAAATTAATGATTTTTTTAACATTAGACTCTAGTAGTAAACGGATGACAATGATTGCGGAGTGGGAGGTCCCAAAAACAGCAACGGTATCCTGTTCATTGACTGCCAGTGGTAAGCGATCTTTATGCAGCGCATCAGCCAGAGGAATAACCGGTACCGTTGATGGCATAACGCGGGGTTCTGCACCTATCGCTAACACCACATTTTTACTTTGAATCTGGCCTTCTTGCAAAGTCAGTTGCCAATGTCTTTGTTCCATCTTTAATTGTAGAACGGTCGATTGAATAACCTGCACCTGCGATTGTAGACGTTTCGTAACCCATAATAAGGGCTCTACTACAAATTTCAGTAAACAAGTTTGATTCGGATCGAGCTGATGTAAAGGATAAGAGGTTTCGCATTGGGCATATTGAAAGGCTTTATAACCCAGTAAAAATTTAACAAAGAGATCGACTTTAGTATTACTGGAAATAGATTGCCATTGTGCGCCTAAATCCCCTACTTGAAAGAGGGGATCAATCCAAGCGATCTGTTCGCTCGGGACGCCCAAATCGATTAAGCGTCCTAAGGCTGCCATTCCTGCAGGTCCTGCACCTATAACCGCCCATTGAAAAGTTTTCATAATGCACTCCTTGCCTCAAGAATTAAGCTGTCTAGAATACTGGTATCTGCGAGCGTGGAGACATCGCCTAAGTCATCTAGTTCGTTGCAGGCAATTTTGCGTAAAATACGGCGCATGATTTTTCCAGAACGCGTTTTGGGAAGTGCCGTCGCCCATTGAATATTTTCAGGTATAGCCAATGCGCCTATCTTTTCTCTGACTTGCTGCATCAATTCTTTTTTTAAGGCGTCACTAGGTGTTACCTGTATTTTTGGGGTGACAAAGGCATAAATACTTTCCCCTTTAATATCGTCAGGAATACCAATAACCGCTGCCTCAGAGATGGCCGGATGAGAAACCAAGGCACTTTCTACTTCCTCGGTGCCAATACGATGCCCCGAAACATTGATGACATCATCATTACGTCCGGTGATCCAAAAATGATTGCCTGATATACGATAGGCTCCATCTCCCGTCAAAAAATTACCGGGGAATTTTTTAAAATAGGTATTAATAAATCGTTGCTTGTCACCATAAATGGTTTGCATTAGGCCTGGCCATGGTTTTTTTATCACTAATTCCCCGGCTTGGTTTTCTGGGACAGACTGCCCTTGTTCGTTCACAATATCAGGGATAATACCAAAGAAGGGCCAACCGACTGAGCCGGCGATAGAGGGGGTTGCGCCAGGCAATTGCGTAAGCAGAATGCCACCGGTTTCAGTTTGCCACCAAGTATTCACGATAGGGCAGCGTTGTTCACCCACGATATTGAAATACCACTCCCAGACCTCTGGATTGATGGGCTCACCTACGGTGCCGAGCAATTTGAGACTATGACGTTTTGTGCGTTTTACCCATTCGTCTCCTTCGTGGCGCAGCGCACGAATGGCAGTAGGCGAAGTGTAAAAAATATTAACCTGATGCTTATCGATGATCTCCCAGTACCGAGAAAAAGAGGGATAATTCGGCACCCCTTCAAAAAGGAGCGTAGTGGCACCATTAGCGAGTGGTCCATAGACAGTATAGGAGTGCCCCGTAATCCATCCAATATCAGCGCTACACCAATAAACATCGCCATCGTGATAATCAAATACATAATGATGCGTCATAGCGGCATACACGAGATACCCTCCGGTATTATGTAAGACCCCTTTGGGACGGCCGGTTGAACCGGAGGTATATAAAATAAATAAAGGATCAGCGGCATCCATAGGTTCTACCGGGCAATGCGTATCTGCGTGTTCCATGGCTTCGTGGTACCAGAGATCTCGCGTTTTATTCCATGCAATAGGATGGCCGGTATTTTGTATGACAATAAGCTTTTCTAGGTTAGGGCAGGCAAGGGTTGCTTGGTCGCAGTTTTGTTTAAAGGCAATGGTTTTTTCACCACGCATGGCGGCATCAACGGTGATAAGTAGACGACAATCGGCATCTAATATACGGGTTTTTAACGATTCCGCGGAAAAGCCGCCAAAGACAATCGTGTGGATAGCCCCAATACGTGCGCACGCCAGCATCGCAATGATAATTTCAGGAATCATGGGTAAATAAATACAGACCCGATCGCCTTTTTGAATACCTTGGTTTTTTAATACATTGGCAAATTTACAAATTTTTTCATGTAATTGTTGATAGGTAATGGATTGTGTCTGCTGTGGATCATTGCCTTCCCAGATAATGTCCACTTGGTTTTTACGGGTTTCTAGATGACGATCAACACAGTTGTAACAAGCATTTAATTTGCCATTGATAAACCAGTGTACATCTAAGGTAGTAAAATTACCTTGGGTAACGTCTTGCCAAGGTGAAAACCAGGTAATAAATTTTTTTGCTTGTTCTGCCCAAAAGGTGCTGGGATCATTAATGGAGTGTTGATATAAAGTGTGGTATTGCGCTTCATTGATATGGGCTTGTTGCGCAAATTTTGGGGGTACGGCATATAGCTGTTTTTGATTCATAACTTCTTCCTTTTAGTAACGGCTCATTCCATAAGAGGAAACGGCGATATTTGGCGCATCGTTCCCTTTATTCATGTTTATACGTATTACACAGCGTCTAATCCTATAATGGGGGCATTTAGGGTGTCGTTATTTTCTTTGGGTAAAACAAGCAATGCGATTCCTGCGGTAAGCATAATATAAAACGCAGGCGCTACAGGATTGTTGAATACATGCTGTAAGTATTTTGCCACTAAGGGTGCAGTGCCTCCAAAAAGCGCCATGCTGACTCCCCAAGCAATAGAGATCCCGCTATATCGTACTTGAACGGGGAACATATCATTAATAATTTTAAAGAGAGGGACACTGACTAAAGCATCACATAAGGCATAAGCAATTTGTGCCAATAAAATGAGCGAAAAAGAATTACTGGCGGGAACGATATAAGCCAGAGGGGCGGCGATAAAAAACCCTTTTAACCCTAAGGTGAAAATATATTTTTCATCAAAATGGTCAGCAAATCGGGCAATGATGGCAATAAATAACACCACTAATCCTTGTCCGAAAGTGATGGCTAGTCTGGCTTGTGTGGTACTAAGGGTGCTGTATTGCGCTAAGTGAGAAGTGTAATACACACTCATAATATAGAGCCATACACCGATGGAGGCGATTAAAAATATGGCTTTTATCATTGGTAACCAGTGATTTTTTAATAGATTACTCAGGGGGTTTAATCGTTTTTGCTGGTGAATAGACAGATACGCAGGGGATTCGCTTAAATGTTTGCGAAAATAGAGCGCACAAAAACAAGAAAGGGCGCCTAATAAAAAAGGGCTGCGCCATGCCCAAGCAGGCATAGCTGGAAGATGAATTAATGCCGACATTAAACTGCCAAACATCATACCAAATGCTGCAGAAAAGGCGGTCCAGCTGCCTGCAAGACAGGGCTTTTTAGGATCATGCTCAATGAGGTAAATGGCACTGCCATTAAATTCTCCGGAGACAGCAAGACTTTGAATACTGCGACATACTAACAAGAGAATGGGGGCGGCTATGCCAATCTGAGTGTAGGTGGGTAAGCAACCCATTGCAATTGAAGAGACTCCCATTAACATCATGGAGGATTGCAGGGCCAGGCGGCGACCAAAGGTATCTCCGACATAGCCAAAAAGGATGCCGCCCAGTGGTCGAAAAAAATAGCCAAAGGCAAAGACAGAAAAAGTAGCAATTAAGGCAAGATGTGTATTTAAATTGGGAAAAAATAAAACAGCTATTTCAGTTGAGATATAAGCATAATAGGTGAACTCTGCCCATTCTAGGAAGGTGCCGATAGTGGCGATAAAAATACGAGTATGTTTGTTTTCCATAGGATAATATACAAAATATCTGATATTGAAGGAATACTAAGATAATTACAAGGGATGCGGGTAATAAGTTAAGGGCTTACTGAAGGCGGGTTATTTTCTGACTCACAAGCATAATCCGCTATCGCTTGAGCCAGTGCGTTGGTTTCCTTCGGGAGTTCAAGCAAGGTACGTAAATTTTCTTGCTCGGGCTGCGAGAGGTATTTGGTAAGCCCTTTAGCTGAATCTGGTGTAGAAAATGCATCATGTTTAAAAAATCTTTTGGAAATCTTATTGCGTCGCTGACTCACAGTATAGCACAATGCTTTAAAAGAGGCGCGCACCTCTTCTATTATTTCTGGATTGTTAGGTGTTCCTTGATTCTTAAATAAGGCCCATTTAAATACCAACAATTTTTCTGCTATTTCCGTATCTTTCCTGCTTTTTGAGGACAAAAATAGATTATCTGTTTGAGAGGTTTTTACGTGTTTCGCTTGGTCTAAAGTA
>JAUYSE010000183.1 GCA_030696465.1 Legionellaceae bacterium | reverse complement strand
TCAAACTGGCTCGGGATGACGTGCTTTTTTTGACTAAAGTGCCGCATAAAAGTAATAAAAAAAATCTTAGAGACATAGTTGATCTAGTGACTTTGTAACAGTCACTGGATTGCTTTGCCTGTGGTTCGCAAAGACGTCTATTTTGATCGAATTTATTACCTTTATTAAAAACGGCGGAATCGAGTTTCTAGAAGGATAACAGTTTTGTATTGACCCTGAAAACAAAAAAAGTGACACTGAACAGATTATAGCTCTGTATCGAAGGAACGGAATGATATCTATCGGGGAGATTATTTGTCGACTGCTGCTAGCCGCTTTTTTAGGGAGCATGATTGGTCTAGAGCGAGAAAGATTATTATGGGCCGCTGGTTTACGTACGCATATGTTGGTATGTGTGGGTTCTTGTTTAATGATGATTACGTCGGCTTTTGGTTTTTTTGATATCTTGGGTGAGAGCCATGTTATTTTGGACCCCTCTCGTATTGCCGCGCAAGTGGTTTCTGGAATTGGTTTTTTGGGTGCCGGTGCAATATTGTTACGTGGCAACATTGTGCATGGATTAACAACCGCCGCGAGTATCTGGAGTGTTTCAGGGATTGGTTTGGCCGTTGGTGGTGGATTGTATATCCCCGCAGTTTCGACTACCGTTATTATTCTGATTATTTTAGCCGGTATTAAGCCATTAGAAGAAAGTTTTAGATCCAAAAATTATAACTATACGTTTCAGGTGAAGGCGAGACGCGGAAAATTAACCCTGGACGTGTTGCAGCATGCCATTGATGGGCGAGCAGGTCAGATTAAGCAATTTATTGTACAGCCGGATGAGTCTTTAGATTGTGATAAAATTCATATTATATTGACAAAAGTGCATCGTAGAAACGCCTTGAAAATATTAGAAGCGCTACAAGAAATCCCTTGTGTGATTGAGGTAAAACGCAAAGAAGGTATTTCTGCGATGTAGATTTTTATATCAAACTAAGCTAAACATAAGTTTATGTGCTTATGGCTTTGAGGCTGTTATGCAATTTGTTAATATTCATGACGCAAAAACAAATTTGTCTAAATATTTAGAACAGATCCAAGTAGATCACGAGATGATTGTGATTTGTAAAAATGGTAAGCCTGTTGCCCAACTAACAACCTATAAAGGTTCAAAGAAACGTGTATTAGGGGCACTGAAGGGTAAAATTAAAATTGCCGATGATTTTGATACTTTACCTGAAGATTTTGAGGCCTATTTCAAATGAAATATCTACTCGATACGCATGTTTTGTTATGGTCTTTACAAGGTGAGTTCTCAAAATTAGGGAATTTTTCTGAGCTTATACAAAATGAAAATAATATTATTCTCGTGAGCGTAGTAAGTTACTGGGAAATAACCATTAAGCAGTCTTTAGGGAAACTAGAAGTCCCTTCTGATTTGTTACAAGCGATAGATAATTTGGGTTTTTTATGGATAAATATGGAGATTAAACACATTGAGCGATTAAAATCGCTTCCATTGTTACATTCAGATCCTTTTGATCGTTTGCTAATTGCACAGAGCCTTTCCGATGGCCTTCACTTTCTTACCTGTGATCAAAAAAATTTTGCAATATGAACCCAATTAGTTAATGGTTTGCTGCGCGCTGAAAAGCGGCTTCAATCGCTTGCAAAATCAGCGCATCAAAGCCTTGTGCTTGAAATACCTTCGTCGCAGCCTCGGTGGTTCCACCTGGCGAAGTGATGGTTCTTCTTAATGCCTCGAGAGAAAGATCACTTTGTTTTGCAAGATCCAGCGCACCGCTGACTGTTTGTAGAACAAACGGCTGGAGTAGTTCATCAGAAAGGCCCAATTTTTTTCCGGCATGCATGATGGCTTCCATAAAATAAAATACATAAGCGGGTCCACTGCCAGAGATCGCCGTCATGCGATCAATGTCGCTTTCTTGCTCCATCCAAGCGGTAATTCCGGCCGATTGAAACAATTGCTCTACCGCTATTTTTTGGGTGGGATTGACGTAAGCATTGGCCATGAGTACCGTCGCCCCTTGTCCTATTGAAATCGGCATATTGGGCATAGATCGCACGATGGCTTGATGCGGATGGCAGTTTACCGCTAAAGAATCTAAATTTCGACCGGCAACAATAGAAATTAATAAAGAGTTTTCTGGTAAGTGAGGGCCAATTTGTTGTAACACGCTGAGGGCTTTATCTGGCTTTACCCCCAAAACAATCAGATCACTGTCTACAATAATGGCTTGATTCTCATGGTGCGTAAATATGCCTTCTGCAGTTTTGCCTACGCTAAGAGAGGGGGAGGCTGCATAAATGTCATAGCTTTCTTGTTGTAATAGCGGTTGCGCTATAGCTTTGGCCATATGCCCAAAGCCAATAAAACTGATTTTCATCTGAACTACTCCCGTATTTGTCCATCACCCCAAATAATCCAAGTATAACTGGTTAGTGCATCCAGTCCCATAGGGCCTCCTTAAAGGTTTTCCTGGTAAAGCGTGAGCAGTATTTTATCTTCCAGATTTTTAGCCTTTTGGATGCCTCCATGCACCTCATTACTTATAATAGAGAAAATAAGTGTTTTGCCATTGGCTAAATATAAATAGCCTGACAGGGCCGACATATCATGCATAGTGCCAGTTTTGGCAATCACTTTATTGTTGAGTACGGATTTACTTAAGCGATCTTTTAAGTTGCCAGAGAGTCCCATGTGTGGTAGCGCATTGAAAAATAAAGGATACATTTTAGGATTTTGATAAATCTCTTGGAGTAGAGTTGCCAGTTGTGTGGGACTAACATAATTAAATCGAGTGCCTAGGCCATCAGAAAGTTCGAGTTGCTGCATATTCAAATGCGTATGTTCGCTTAGGATGTGTTTTATGGCAAAGACGCCTTGTTTGTAGCTGCCTTCGCCGGTAAGATAAAAACCCAATGTTTTAGTTACACTGTCCGCATATAAATTATCGGATTCCTGTAACATATGCGTGATGAGTCTTAATAAATTATCTGAATGTAATACTGTGATTTTTTGCGCATCAGAGGGGGTTTTTCCTTCAATAATATGGCCTTGCAAAGTGATGTTCTCTTCTTTGATGTTTGTTTGAATGATTTGTTTTGCTAAAAAAACAGGGTCGGGTATTGCTAGCCTCATGGTGATGGGTTTGTTGCTTTGTGCTAAGCAACCATAGAGGCGAATGCTGTTGTTTTCTTTGGTCTCGATGTTGAGGCTACAGTGTTCTTTTGCTTGTTCTTTATTAACCGTAATAAGTTCATTAATAATCGTTAAATTGTTCTCTGCGCTGCTTGGTTTTAATTGGACTGTGCCGCCTAAGGTCTGGGCGCTGATAAATTGGTAGGCGACGGCATTGTCATTGAGAATGACTGCGGTACTGGGTGCTGCGTAATACCAGCCGAGATCCTCATAAGAAACGCCTGCAGCATGATAAGGGGCAGAGAACTGGCTAGTATCCAGTACTATATTGCCATGTATGTGCGTGATTTTCTGTGTTTTAAGTGTTTGTAGCAATTTTTTTAAATCAGAGGTTTTGAGCGCCGGGTTTCCACTAAAAGTAATATAAAGGTTATTATCTTTTTGTGATAAGACCGTTGAATAATAATAGTCTGGACCAAGTTGATACAGTGCTGCAGCTGCCGTTAATATTTTGATATTACTGGCAGGGCTAAGTAATTTTTGAGCATTTCGTTCGTAAATAATCTTCCCTGATTGTGGATCTTGAATAACAATACCCACCTGAGCTTGCGGTAAAGCATGCTCAATAAGCGCGTCTATTTTTTCGGTTAATGTTTCTGCATACAGCAAATGAGACGCGAAGAAGATACAGAGCAAAGTAAAATAGCGCATGGGGGAATCCTTTAAAAGCTTCGAAATCGAGTGTAAATTTATTTTGATTAAATTGCTAATGAATTCCCGCTTTTTAAGGAATTCCCGCCTAATTATATCAGTGGTAACAAGGCATTCCGATAAAATCCTTTTCACAAACACGCATAAAATCATCCTGATGCTCTCACACCGCGACCCTGCGCTGTGAAGGTTTGCGAAAAGGATTTTATCGGAT
>JAUYSE010000189.1 GCA_030696465.1 Legionellaceae bacterium | reverse complement strand
AAAGGAGCTGCGCGTGAAGGAAAGTGATAGAATCCTAAGTATGGTAACGGGTTTGCAGAATTTAGGTATCCGCGCTTGTGCCACAGAAGAGGGTTGGATCATTGAGGGCGGAGAAATGCGTGGTGGCACTATAGATAGTTTTGGGGATCACCGCGTGGCAATGGCGTTTGCAGTTGCAGGTGCAGTGGCACAGGAAAAAATCACCATTCGAAATGCGGCATGTATCGCAAGTTCTTATCCAGAGTTTATCAAAGATGCCACTTCAATTGGTTTAGAGTTACAATATCAGTCTACAGCAACGCCTAAAGAGTTAAGAGTATAAACAATTTATAGAGAGACATTTTCATGCTTGATACAGATCAAACTTTTTCCCAGTGGAAAGATCGCTGGTGGGATCAAGAGGGCCCCTTAAAAACATTGCATGATATAAACCCGGTTCGTTTAGAATTTATTGAATCTATCGTACCATTGGCGGGCAAACGAGTCTTAGACTTGGGGTGTGGCGGAGGGATATTATCCGAAGCGATGGCAAAACAAGGAGCATCAGTCACTGGCTTAGATATCTCGTCGGTCTTAATTCAAGTTGCAGAAGCACATGCCTTGAGTCAGGGCGTGTCGATCGAATACACGGCGATGCCTGTCGAAAAATATCAGGCAGAATCATTTGATGTGATTGTGTGTATGGAAATGCTTGAGCATGTATCTGATCCGGCTCTGATTTTTCAAGAGATACGACGCTTATCGAGAGAGGGGACGGTACTTATTCTTTCTACCATTCATCGCACTTTGCGCTCCTATCTAGAAATGGTCGTGGGTGCAGAATATATCTTACAATTGTTACCCAGGCAAACACATGATTTTAAAAAGTTTATCACCCCTGGTGATTTATGCGCTTATGCACGTGCGGTGCAATATCAGCCCATAAAATTAGTAGGGTTGCGTTATTCTCCTTGGTCTAGGAAAGCGCGTCTTAGTGATAATGTAAGTACTAACTATTGTTTGGCTTGTGTTGCGGAGTGAAGCGCATAACTTGGATTAGGGATAATCCGAGCCGCGACCGTGAGGGCATGGCTCGGATAGATTGTGCTTATTTTACTTCTTGAATACGTCCGTAATTATCTTCCAAGCGCACAATATCGTCTTCTCCTAGATATTCTCCGCTTTGCACCTCAATCATGATAAGTTTTAATATGCCGGGGTTCTCAAGTCGGTGCTCATTTCCTGCGGGAATATAGGTGGATTCATTCATATTCAGAAGGAAATTGTTGTCTCCGTTGGTGACTCGGGCCATGCCGCTGACGACAATCCAGTGTTCGCTGCGATGATGGTGCATTTGCAAGCTGAGGCTTGCACCAGCATTGACTTCAATGCGTTTAATTTTAAAATTTAGACCTTCCTCAAGTACGGTGTAAGTACCCCATGGGCGATGAACAGTGCGATGTAATTTATGTACTTCATGACCTTTTGCTTTTAATTCGGTATATAGGTGTTTCACATCTTGGACTCGGTCTTTATGGGCAACCAACAGTGCGTCAGGGGTATCAATGATAACCAAATTATCAATGCCAACGGTGCCGATGAGGCGTTCACGACTTTGAATATAACAATTGGTTGTATCATGGAGTTGAGAATGGCCGTCTATTTGGTTTCCTTGTGCGTCGGCAGTGGATAAATCGCCGAGCGCTTGCCATGAGCCAATGTCACTCCAGGCAATATCACAGGGAACCACCGCAACAGAAGAGGGATATTCGCTTTGTGATGATGCAGCTGGTTCCATCACCGCATAGTCAAAAGAGTTATTAGGAACTTGAGCAAAAGTTTCGGCATCGAGATAAACACGAAGAGTTTGTTCTTCTTGAGTGATGAGGGACTGGTTCATGCAAATTTGTGCGGTGTTGTAGATATCTGGCGAATAGCGCTCTAAATTTTGGAGAACATATGCCGCAGTGAAACAAAATATACCGGCGTTCCACAAGTAGTTGCCAGAGGCGATATATTCTTTGGCTTTGTGTAAGCTTGGTTTTTCATGAAACCCAAAAACTTCGAAGCCTAGTGTTTGGTTTATTGGTTCAGAAAGTATAAGCGGGGCGTCAAGATTGGCATGAATATAGCCATATCCAATTTCTGGTGCATGAGGTTGAACACCAAGAGTGACCAGTTTATTTTTTTTGGCAAGCAGCGCTGCTTGATATACGATTTTTTGAAACTCGGCTTGATTGTTGACAAGATGATCGGCTGGTAGAATGAGAAGAATGGCGTCATCGCCATAGGTTTGGGCGACATGTAAAGCGGCAATAGTAATGGCGGCAGCGGTATTTTGGCCGAAGGGCTCTAGTATATAAGAGAGTGAATGTACCGTGTTAAGTTCGCGGTACTCATCTTGAGTTTTAAAAAACAGCTCACGATTAGTAATGGTGAGGATATCAGTGACGTTCGGAACAGAGGCGGCACGAAGAAACGCTTTTTGTAGTAGGCTTTGCTCATCATTGAGGCGAATAAAAGGTTTAGGATGTAGTTCTCGAGAGATAGGCCAAAGCCGTGAGCCAGCGCCACCACAGAGAATTGTTGGGATGATGAACATAACTGTCCTTTAATTAATATGAAAACGTTAAATTATGATCGCACAGTGTATAGAAAAATTGTAATATACCTTTTTTAGAAAATAACATCAATTTATACTATACCGCGGGGCGATTGAAAGTGTAGGTTTTTAGTGTTCAGTGTAGCTGATTATCAGGGATTAATTATTTTCAAGGGAAATATATTTTGATAGAAACAGAAGAGCGGTTTCAACAATTTCAAGGGAAGATTTTATGCTCTATTTTTGACGTGTCTTCCATTTTTTTTGCATGGGTTGCTGCATTTTGGTTCGCCAATGATCTGCAAATGAATATAGGCAGTATGTCTTTACCTTATGCTATAAGGGCCTTAGGTCTATTATCCCTAAGTCAAATTATTTCTTATTACTATTTTGAAGTGTATAGAGGGCTCTGGTGGTTTTCTTCTCTCAGTGACGTGCGCAGAGTGTTACAAGCCGTGCTCCTTGCAACGTTGATTAGCGGGCTTATTTTTTATTTTACGTCTTTGAACGAGGGCTTACCTCGTGCCATTCTGCCTTTATACACCATTATGCTGGTGGGTTTATTAACCGGTGGACGTTTTATATTGAGGGTATTACGAGAATACACCGCAAGACAAGCGGATGAGTTTCAAGAAAAAAGAGTATTAATCATCGGTGCAGGGCAGGCAGGAGAGGGATTGTTGCGCGATTTGATTCGTGTAGGCGCCTATAATCCTGTCGGATTACTAGATGACAACTTACGGAAACATGGGATGAATATCCATGGCGTCCGCGTGTTGGGGGCGATACGTGATGTGCATCAAATCGTCGTCGATAAGCAAGTGGAACTTATTTTTATTGCTATTCCTTCCGCTCGTCCGATAGCAATGCGGCGTATTGTATCTTTATGTGAAAAAGCGCAAGTTCCTTTCCGAACCTTGCCGGGCTTAGAGACGATAGCCTCTGGCAAAGTAGAAATGCACGCGCTTCGAGAAGTAAAAATTGAAGATCTACTGGGTCGAGATCAACTGCAATTGGAATGGGCGAAATTAAGTTTAACTTTGCATAATAAGCGAATAATCGTCACCGGAGGTGGGGGCTCTATCGGCTCAGAGCTGTGTCGACAGATTATGTGTTTATTACCAGAAAAATTATTGATTATCGATCACTCAGAGTTTAATTTATACTCAATAGAGCAAGAATTACTTAAAAAATATCAAAAAGAACAATTTGAGATAGTTTTATTGTCGGTGACGGACCGCGCCAGAATTTCTTCCCTATTTTTTGAGTTTCAACCGCATATTATATTTCATGCGGCGGCGTATAAGCATGTCCCTATGTTAGAGCAACAGGCGAGAACAGCAGTATTAAACAATATTTTAGGTACACAAATTGTGGCAGAGGCAAGTGCGGCTGTAGCGGCAGAGAAATTTGTGTTAATTTCTACCGATAAAGCGGTGAATCCTACTAATGTAATGGGCGCTACAAAACGGGTTTCAGAGATTTTTTGCCAGAATTTTAATGAGCAGGTGAAAACACAATTTATCACGGTCCGTTTTGGAAATGTGTTGGGTTCAGCTGGGAGTGTTTTACCGTTATTTCAAAAGCAGATTCAAGAGGGTGGTCCGGTGACGGTGACCCACCCAGATATTATTCGGTATTTTATGACGATTCCTGAAGCGTGCCAATTAATACTACAAGCAATGGTTAGCGGAACAGGGGGTGAAATTTTTGTGCTTGATATGGGTGAGCCTGTTAAGATACGTTATCTTGCCGAACAAATGATTAAGCTTGCTGGAAAAGAAGTTGGGAAGGATATCAAAATAGAATATACCGGGTTAAGACCCGGTGAAAAATTGTATGAAGAGCTTTTTCATGAGACGGAGTTTTTAGAGTTCACGGGACATGAAAAATTAATGAAAGCACGGTTTCGTCAATTAAATTGGGCTTATATCATGGAGCAAGTAGACCTGTTACATATTGCTTGCATGCAGTCTGGACGTGAAGATATTTTGGCGGTACTTCAGCGCTTGGTTCCAGAATTCCAGGGCACGGAGGTTGCTAAGGTAGTAGTATCGGAGCGTGTTGCTGATTTAGAGCTATTGTAGTGTATGTCGTGCGCAGCATGAGCACACGCAGCCATTCTTAGCCACTCATTAATATTGGAGTTTGTATTCTATGATATTTATATATGGGTTGCTGCTGGTTTTTGTCATTACCTATCTGGTTACTGGGATAGTGCGGCGCTTTGCATTAGAATCCGTATGGTTAGATGTCCCCAACCATCGTAGTTCTCATAGTATTCCAACCCCTAGAGGGGGGGGCTCAGTTTTGTACTTTGTTTTTTAGTGGGGCTAGGAATCTGGAATGTAATGTCCCTTCAGGGCGCTTCATTTCATGGACTATTGTTCGCGGCTTCAGCAATAATTGCGCTTTTAGGGATTATCGACGATTATGCTTCCTTGCCTGCTAAATTGCGATTAGCGACCCAGCTCCTCTGCGCGGGAGCAGCTCTATATTATTTATCCCCCTTTCCCCCCTTGCATTTAGCAGGCATAACGCTCACACAACCCTGGATTTTAAACCTACTTTTTTTACTGTATATCACCTGGGCGGTGAATTTATATAATTTTATGGACGGAATTGATGGCTTGGCCGCGGTAGAAGCGATTACGGTGTGTGCTGGTATGGTGGTGATTTATTCATCAATAGGACAGACCTCTTTAATTATGCCTCCTTTATTGCTTTTATGTTCGGTTCTTGGCTTTTTGTGTTGGAATTTTCCTCCAGCGAGAATATTTATGGGAGATACCGGAAGTTCTTTTCTGGGTTGGGTGGTCGCTATATTGTCTTTGCAAGCAGGCAAAACCATGCCTCCCTTGTTCTGGGCGTGGATTATTCTTTTTGGGGTGTTTGTGGTAGATGCGACACTGACCCTAATCGTAAGGGTGAGGCATCGTCAAGCTATTTTTCAGGCGCATAGAACACATGCGTATCAATATGCCACTCGCTATTATCAGTCTCATAAAACAGTGACCTTAGCAGTGGCAGCGCTGAATATGTTATGGTTGTTCCCTTGGGCCCTGTTGGTTGCTTTAGGGTATACCTCTGGATTTACAGGACTGTGTATTGCCTACGTACCTCTGTTTTTTTTGGCTTGGTATTGGAATGCGGGAAAGCCTGAATAATGTGGCCAGGTGAAATGAAATCGAAGTACGGATGAATATGACAATTGTAAAATCATTTTGGGCTGAATCCCGCGTGCTGCAGAAAATAAATAATCGATATTATCCTCACTGGGCATTATTGTTGGGCGCATGGCAATTACCGACTTTATCTTGGGTTGCTCTGTCACTGTTAGGTGATTTTAGTAACTCATTTTTG
>JAUYSE010000177.1 GCA_030696465.1 Legionellaceae bacterium | reverse complement strand
TGGTGTTTGCGGATGCTCCGTCACTTTGGCAAGATCCCGGGGTTATTTGTGTCGCTATTCCTACTTGTTCCACATGGATTGGACCTATGTTATACACGATCCCTTTGCAATTGTTGGCCTATTATGTCGCAGTTTTAAAGGGCACTGACGTAGATCAGCCCAGAAATTTAGCGAAATCGGTGACAGTAGAGTAGAGGGTACTCTCGCGCTTAAGGCGTGAGTCCTTGGATCTAACGTCTCCGCGCGCGTGAGCAAGCGGAGACGTTAGCAGATGTCCTATTACCACAAAGTTATCAGGCGCGAACGCCCTCAATCACAAGCATATGTTTTCAGAACAAAACCAATCGCGGTAGGCAGACTAATAAGAGAAAGCAGAGAGAATGCGCTGAGCAATGCAATATAACCACTCACGGGGAAATGTTGCATGCTCGCTTGTAAGCACGCACTTCCAAAAATAAGGACAGGGATAGTAAAAGGCGCAATAATAAAGGCAAGAATGCCCCCTTTTGGGCTTCTGCCTTGGTGAAAAGCACTTGCCAACGCCGATAATAAAAACATACAGGGTGTCCCCACGAGAATACTCAGTAAAAGTATTTTTGTTTCTGGCCAAGAAAGAGAAAACAAAGAAGCACCGATAAGGCTTGCAGGAATCAGTCCCACGAGTAAAAACAACCAATGCATTAATAATTTTGGAGCAATGAAGAGGGTCATCGGAAAACGAGAAGCTACCCATTGCTCTAATATCCCATCTTCTCTTGTGTGATAAAAAATCGATTCTGCCCCGAGTAAAAAACAAAATAATAAAGCCATCCAGAAAATTCCTGGTGCCAAGGTATGCAACAGAGAAAGCGGTATGGGGAGTGTTAAGGGGAAAAAAATCAATACCAATACAAATAATAGCAAGGGATAGAAGGTGCTCGATAAATGTCGATAATGCGAGAAGAGTTCGCGCTGGCATTGTTTCAAAAATAAAGACGGCATTATGCGGTGGCCTCAGAGTTATCTTCTAGATAAAAAGTATCACAAAGCGCCGGCGAGAGGGGTAGCATTTGATGAGAACTGAGTATAATGCTACCTCCGTTTTTTAGATGCTTTTCAAATAGAGCACTAAGCTGCAGAATAGAGTTTTGATCCAAGCCCAGTAGTGGCTCATCAAGAATCCATAAAGTTGCTGGAGTGTAAAGAAGACGTAATAAAGCCACACGTTTTTTTTGACCAGTAGATAAATGGCAAACGAGCGTATTCTTATAAGCTTTTAAATCAAATGTTTGCAGCAGGATGTTTTTTTCTATAGGGGTATGCGGTGGCCAGTGCGGGTCGTATAGGCAATTTTCTAGCACAGTGAGTGCTGAGCTGATCCCAGGCTTACAGCCGATGAAGCATAAAGCTAAGCTTTCTTGCTGATGTTGATCCGCATAATGGATTTCGCCAGCTTCAGGATCGCGTAATCTTGCTAGCAATTGTAATAGGGTAGTTTTTCCGGAGCCATTATTCCCTTGTAAGTAGAGTAATCGTCCAGGAGATACTTGTAACGAAATACGGTTCAATAACGGAGTGCGGCGCGTACTATGAGGATAATCAAAAATAAGATTCTGAACCTTTAACATAGCTTACCACGCAGGAATAGCACTAGGTCCAAACAAAATTTTTGCCCGCTCTAATACTTCTGGGGAATGCATGGCTTCAACAAAATATTGGATCTCAACTTGTTTAGGACTATCCTGTTTAGCAACGATTAAGTTGGCATAGGGCGAATCTTTCCCTTCAAGAAAAATGGCATCTTTAGTGGGGATGAGTCCTGCAGGAATGGCAAATGTAGTGTTAATAACGGCAGCATCGACGTCAGGTAATATGCGAGGTAATTGGGCGGCATCTATTTCAATGATGTCTAGGTGGTGAGGGTTTTCACTAATATCTTTGGGCGTGATTTGTTTATGTGAGGAGAGTGTGATTAGACCACTGCTTTCCAATAAAATAAGGGCGCGTGCTTCATTACTGGGATCATTCGGTATGGCAATACGTGCGTTTTCAGGCAGAGCATCTAAGGTATGTATTTTTTGAGAATATATGCCGGTCGGGTAAATAAAGGTTTTCCCCACCACTTCTAAGGGGTATCCATGGGCTTCTATACTGGCCTGTAAATAAGGCAAATGTTGAAATACATTGATGTCGAGATCGCCTTCAGCCAAGGCTTGATTAGGGATGTTATAGTCGTAAAAAGGGACGATCTTCAGCTTAATGTGATGCGCTTTTTCAAGAACGGTTTTGGCGGATTCAACAAGTTCTGTTTCTGGACCGTCAATAGTGCCAACGGTTAAGGTATTGTTGTCAGAATGACAAGCCAGCAGTAAACAGCAGGATAAAATATAAACAAGGTATCGCATAAAAAGTTCTCACTAATGTACAAAACGTTGGCTGAGTTTGTCCCCCAACCATTGGAATACGTGTACCATGGTTATTAAAATAACGATGGTAATTATCATGACGGGGATATTAAAACGTTGATATCCATAACGGATAGCAAGATCTCCTAATCCGCCTGCTCCGACCGCACCGGCCATGGCGGAATAATTAATGAGAGTAATGGCCGTGACAGTACTTGCTTGAATTAAAGGGGCGCATGCTTCAGGCAATAAAATATAGCGTATCATTTGAAAAGTATTGGCACCCATGGTGCTGCCAGCCTCTAAAAGACCTGTCGGTAAATTAAGATATATGTTGTCTACTAATCGCGCAAAAAATGGAATGGCAGCAATGCTTAGTGGCACAATGGCGGCGTGAATGCCAATGGAAGTGCCAATCATAAAACGAGTAACGGGAATAAGCGCCACCAGTAAAATAATAAAAGGGATAGATCTAAACGTATTAATGAGAGCATCTAGACTAGTGGATACCCATTTTTGATGTGCAATGTTTCTTGCACAGAATAGCCATGTACCAAGGGGCAGGCCAAAGAGAACCACAAGAAAAGTACTGATTAATACCATATAGAGTGTTGCTAGGGTTGCAAAGCCAACATCATACCACCACATCATCGAGGTACCCTAAAATTTCTGAAGATAATTGTGCTTCCAGACATTTTTCTTGAAAAGCTTGAAGCTGCGTAGAGTTTGCTGATAATTCTACAATAAGAATACCACAGGTGGTTCCGCCAAAGCGATCAATATTCGCTAAAAGAATATTGATATTAACACCTAAAACTCGACTCGTCTCGCTAATAAAAGGTTTCGTTGCATGCTCTCCCTGAAAAAAAATCCGTAGTAGTGGATGATGATTTGGAATATTGGTCAAATGCGTTGACAGACAAGGAGGTAAAGGAGGAGTTAGTTGATTGTACATGAGTTGTTTGGTAATAGGATGATTGGATTTAAAAATATCGGACAAGGTGGTGATATCAATAAATTTGCCTGCTTCCATGACGCCTACGCGGTGACAGATGCGTTTTACTACTTCCATTTCATGCGTAATAAGGACAATCGTCAGCTTTAAGGATTGCTGTATAGTTTGTAGCAACTCAAGGATATTTTGCGTATTTTCTGGGTCCAGTGCAGAAGTAGCCTCATCGCATAATAAAACTTTAGGCTCTGATGCCAAGGCACGTGCAATAGCGACACGTTGCTTTTGTCCCCCACTCAGTGCTGAAGGATAACAAAATTGTTTATCCTGTAAATCGACAAGAGATAATAAATGATGAACACGAGAGGGGATGGAATGCTTTGGGTATCCATGAATATAAAGGGGTAATGCAATATTTTCAAAAATAGTTTTTGCTTGCAGTAAGTTAAAATGTTGAAAGATCATCCCTATTTTTTGACGCGCTTTGCGTAAAGCTGCCGCTGATAGGGTAGTGAGATCATCACCATCTACGCAAATGTGACCATGGTCTGGGCGCTCTAAAAGATTGAGACAACGCAGAAAAGTAGATTTACCAGCACCACTTTTGCCAATGACTCCAAAAATTTCGCCTTTAGGGATAGAAAGGCAAATATCATGTAGCGCCGGTAAACTTTGATAAGACTTATATATATTAACGCATTCAATCATGTTGTTCAGTGTTTCATTATGCTGAGGGAGGTTCCTCTGATTTAGGTTCTTCAGCCTTAGGTTCCTCTACCTTAGGTGCTTCTGCTTTAGGTTCTTCAACCTTAGGCTCATCTGCTTTAGTTTTTTTTGCTGCAGGTTTTTCAACAGCAGGGGCTGCTGAAGTCTCAGGCGCTTCTTTCTGTGCAGCATTTGCAGCGGCTTGTCGCTCTTTATAGTCACTGACAATCTCAGAAACACTTTTTTTCACATCGGTGGCAAATTTGCTTAACATACTAGTGATCTCTTTCATATCAGGGAATTTTGATTTTTGGTCAGACATAAATAATCCTTATTTGAATGAGTTATGATAAGTATACACCCAATTTAAAAAAGAGAGATATATTTTTATAAATTATCCATAGAATCAGGTATATAATACGCTGAGTTTTCCAAAAGAGAAGTGTGATGTCAAAAAGAATTATTCAAGTGAACGAACGATTACCGCTGATGCAAATGTTACCGTTAAGCATGCAGCATTTATTTGCTATGTTTGGTGCTACCGTATTAGTACCCTTTTTATTTCATGTCAATCCTGCGACCTCTTTGTTGATGAATGGAGTAGGGACCCTGATTTATTTGTTCATTTGTCGCGGAAAAATCCCTGCATATCTGGGTTCTAGTTTTGCATTTATCCCTCCCGTGCTTGCCATTTTAGCGAATCCAGCGTTAGGAGGATATGCGGCGGCACAAGGAGGATTTATCGTATTTTCGTTTATTTTTATTTTATTTTCACAAATCATTCGTATTGCAGGAACCAGGTGGATAGATATTTTGTTACCCCCAGCGGCGATGGGTGCGATTGTTATTGTCATCGGACTAGAGTTGGCACCTACCGCAACAGATATGGCTGGGTTAACAGGCACGATGATACAACAGTTACAAATCCCAGAAGATACTGCGATCAGTATTTCGGTGTTGACACTGTCGGTGACCTTATTTGGCTCGGTGTTATTTCGAGGTTTTTTTGCTGTTATTCCTATTTTAATGGGTTTACTTGCGGGATATATAGCCTCTTTGCTTATGGGTATTGTCGATTTAGACAGTATTGCGCTAGCGCCGTGGTTCAGTGTGCCAACTTTTTACAAACCGGAATTTCATTGGCATGCCATTTTATTGATTGCACCTGTGTCATTAGTGGTATTGGCCGAGCATGTTGGCCATTTGGTGGTGACGAGCCAGATTGTTCATCAAGATCTTATTAAAAATCCGGGCTTGCATTATTCTTTATTAGGCGATGGAATTTCTAATTTATTATCGGGTTTGGTGGGCGCAACACCAAATACCACTTATGGTGAAAATATAGGGGTAATGGCAATTACACAGGTGTTTAGCGTCTGGGTAATCGGAGGCGCGGCAATATTAGCCATCATTATCTCTTTTATGGGTAAAATAAATGCAATTATTCACAGTATTCCAGTGCCCGTAATAGGGGGGGTCGCTATATTTTTGTTTGGGGTCATTGCTGCGGTGGGCATTCGGATGCTCATTGAAAAAAAGGTCGATTATACACAAGCTAAAAATTTAGCGTTAACCTCCTTGGTGTTGGTAAGTGGTGTGAGTGGCGCAAATATTCGTATGGCAGATGTAGAAATAAAAGGGATGGTTTTAGGGACCTTAGTGGCGGTTGCATTCAGTTTGATCCTGTATATTCTCTCTCGCTTAGGTTTGGATCCTGAGGGAGAGAGAGTAAGCTAAGTAAGAGGAATTCCCGCCTAATTACATCAGTGGTAACAAGGCATGCCGATAAAATCCTTTTCACATACACGCATAAAATCATCCTGATGCTCTCACAGCGCGTCCCTGCGCTGTGAAGGTTTGCGAAAAGGACTTTATCGGATACCTTGTTTGGTAGCGTTTTGGGGTTGGGCGGGAATGGTTGGCTAAGCAAAGGGATGTAATAAGCGCATCGCGGGTTTGAAGAGCTTTTCGGATAGCGTTGGCTTTTGATAAATACTGACTTGAAAGAGGTTAAAGTCTTTCAATTTTTCACAAAGGTAATCATCACTGGTTTTAATGTCATCAACAAGATGTAAATGTAACGCGTCTTGAGCGAGCCAATGTTCCCCTGTAGACACTTTCGCTATGTCTAAAGCAGGTCGGTTTTTTTGTAGATATGCTTTGAATAGGGTATGAATTGCCTCAAGATCTTCTTGAAACTTTTCTCGGCCTTTGGCCGTATTTTCTCCAAATAAAGTGAGTGTACGCTTATATTCTCCAGCCGTAAGTAATTCTACGTCGACTTGATGATTTTTCAGAAAACGATGAAAGTTGGGAAGTTGAGCCACAACCCCTATAGACCCAATGATTGCGAAAGGGGCTGCGAGAATTGTGTGCGCAACTGAAGCCATCAGATATCCGCCGCTAGCAGCAATAGTATCAATGCAAACAGTGAGAGGGATGTTTTTGTCACGAATACGTTGAAGTTGAGAGGCAGCAAGTCCATAGCCATTGACCGTTCCTCCTGGGCTTTTGAGGCGAAGGACGACTTCATCTTTGCGAGTAGCAATACTTAAAACAGCCGTAATAGTTTCTCGAAGATTTTCTACTTGAGAGGCTTTAATGTCTCCATCAAAGTCAAGTACATAGAGGGTGGGCTTGTGTTCTTTTTTTTGTGATTTTGTTTTTTTA
>JAUYSE010000174.1 GCA_030696465.1 Legionellaceae bacterium | reverse complement strand
ACATCCTGTTTTTTGACGTTTTTTAAAGCGCTTCTCGCCTTCATTACTTCTGCAACCTTCAGTGCCTCTACCAACAAACCCCATTTAGACTCGGTGCATCTGAGCGCGTGAGCAAAAGCGGAGCAGTTGATCCGTGCCGTGACCATTAGGTAGCGGGATGTGGGCAAGATGATTTTTACGGGGTTGCGCCTCGGATATTAAGATAACGTCAAATAGCACGTCATCAACAATGTCTTCAAGCTTTTTTAACGATCTTTTTACATGGCACTCTGATAAAAAAGATCCGTCATCTCGAGCCAGTTTGAGCACAGAAAAGAGCCACAGGGAAATCTGCGAGAGATCTCCTGCAGACAGATCGATCTCAGCGCGAGAGGATTCCCTACGGAATTTTCAGAGTATTTTTCACGCTTATATCTTCTATGACGCCCTCGATGCTTTCTTTTTGTAAAACACTAAGTTGTTTTAAAGCCTCATAAGTAATACTACAAAGTCGACCCCAAAATTTTGCATATTCCCTAAACATAAACCATAATAAGCTCTATAAGGGTAAATAATGGTCTATGTGATTATATTAATGCGTCATCAATGGATGCCGCGCTAATGTTTGAGGGATATGGTTATGACAGATCCAAAAAAAGGTGCAGATAAGAAGGATAAAAAAGCAGTTTCCTTTGATGTAGCTGGACAGCTACCCAAGATTACTCGGCTTTCTCCGGGCCCCATTGCCGCTGGATTGCGCAATGCAGCACAAGCAGAGCGTGAGAGAACTACTGCGCGCGATGCAGTACCACCAAGCGCAAACAGGAAATCTAATCTACTTCCCAAAGATGATGAAACAGTCGAGCTGCGTCAAAAAATTCAAAATTGGCTAAGTGATATTAAAAAGATAAAGCTTCGTTCTTCTATTTTGACGCGACCAAAAAGTGTAGCGGAGATGACAAAGGAAGAATTACAACAATATAAAACTCGTGTAGAAAATGCATTTAACTCCATACGAGATGAAATATTATTAGAGTGTAAAACGATAGAATCTCAAATTAAAAAGGTACGTGGCGATAAAAAAACCTTTTCTGTAGATACAGTATTAACCCACTTGGGTTTAAAAACACCGATGGACTCAATGGTGCTACAAGAGCTAGCCATTGTTAGGACTAAGCTGAAAGATATTCTGGCGACGGATAAGGGTGCAGTGTCAGTAGAAAGGCGCACACTCGATAGTAAGTTGTCGAACCTGGCGATTTGTATAAATTTTATGACTCCTGAGGATCAGAAACAGGCGCGTCAATATCAGGATACATCGAAAAATCAAAATTTAACGAGAGAAGAGCTAAGCGTCCTACACCAAAAAATAGGAAGGCTTTTAGCACGGTATAGTGTGCAGCTCGAGGAGTTTGAGGCATTAAAGAAAGCATGTGAGACTGAAATAAGGTATATGGGAAAATATGAACATTTAGGAACCCAGGACAATGAATTAGTGTTAGATGAATGCGTGGTTTCATTTATAAAAGAGGCGAAGGAACGCTTGCCCAAAATAGTCAGTATAGAGGGATTGCAGGATTTTCATTTTGAGTTACAAGAAGCACTGGGACAGATGAATTCGCCACAAATGCAGATAGTGAAAAAGGAAACGCAGCGCTTAGCTGGAGAGCCGGAAGGCAGTGGCTTAGAAAAAGCACAAAAGATAGAAGCTGAATTACGTGCCTTACCATTAGAACAGAGAGTCTATTTTTTAGAGGCGCCTTATGGAAAAGAACTAAGAGCAGCGCTGAGTGCTCAGCGCAGCATGATTCAAAAAGGAGTGACGGCAGCAAAGTCACATCTAGGTAAGCTTACAAGTTTCTTTGCACCATCAGAGCCCAAAGAACAGACTCACGCATTAGATACAAAGTCTCGAGTAAATGTTGATAAGATGTTATTTAAAGCGAAGACAGACGTGATGAGCGAAATAGCCGATCAGTTGCGACGCATATATCCACATCTTTCTGGTAAAGAGGCGCCAATGTTTCAGCTCAGAAAGCTCACTGATTCTAAAGATCCCTATTCAGCAGGTAATTTTTATCTGGACGACAATGGAAAATTCGCAACAAATTCCAAGGATACATCACCGTTACTGAATCCCAAGGATCATTATTTACTGGGTGCAGTACGCAAGTTTTATTTAAGTGTGATATATGGTGAAAAGAACGTGGCAGCGGGTTCTGAGAATAAAGGACCTCATAAATATAAGGATAGATTTGGAGGCTTTATTCCAGCTTTAATAGATTCAGGGCCTGCGGAAGGTGCAAAAGAAAGGCCGGTTCGAGAGGTATCATTAGAAGAACTTGATCAGCATGCGGAATTTATCACTCAACTGGCAGACCAAGTAGACTCTCCTGATGTAAAAGCGGTAGAGGTGGTGATTAAGAATTTACGGGCATCTAAGGGACTTTTTGGTAAAGAAAGACAAGATGCCATTGATAAAGCAGATAAAATCCAAAGTGCATTAAATAGGATTTCGCTAGAGCATCGGGGTGATTTTTTAAGTAATCAGTATGGAGAGGAAGTGCGGAAATTAGCCAAAGAACATCGCAATTGGTTTGATCTGCGTTCCGGCGAAAAAACGACTTCTTATCGAATGTTGCTGGGAGATTTGCGCAGCACGAATCATCCTCCGCCAGAGCATAAAGGGCCAAAATAAGATAACCAATAGGTAATCGCTGGTCATAAGCTATATCTCTGCTTATTGACAAAGCAGCGCTCTCAACAACAGCACCTTTACCGTATCAAATTCAAAAATTCTGCACGGCTAGAAGGATTATCACGCATTTCCCCTAACATCACGGAAGTACACATAGAGGCATTTTGTTTCTCTACGCCGCGCATCATCATACACAAGTGTTGGGCTTCAATAACAATCGCAACACCGCGTGCATCGGTGATAGATTCAATGGCATGGGCAATTTCAGAACTGAGACGTTCTTGAATTTGCAATCTTCTTGCGAAAAAATCCACAATTCGTGCTATTTTAGACAGCCCGAGTACTTTGCCGTTAGGCAGATAACCAACATGACATTTACCGATAAAGGGTAATAAGTGATGTTCACACATAGAATACATTTCGATATTTTTAACAATCACCATTTCATTCATGTCAGACGCAAACAGTGCGCCATTGGTAATTTCTTCAAAATTTTGTTGATAGCCATTGGTAAGATAGCGCATAGCATCTGCTGCGCGTTGAGGCGTGTCTTTGAGTCGTTCGAGGTCTTCCCCGATATCGACAATAATTTGTTCATAAAGAGCTTGCATAATAACACCTAATATAATGATAAATTAGAAAAATTGTTTTCCCTTGCATGCAGGGGAAGAATGACTAGCCTGGAGGCCAAGTCATATGGCGTCCCCCTAAGAGATGAAAGTGCAGGTGGGGAACGGTTTGGCCTCCGTGCTCGCGCGTATTACAGACCAGGCGGTATCCTTGTTTGCAGAGGGGTTCTGCTTGTGCAATTTGTTGGGCAATCAGCAGTAGTTTACCTAGCAACACCGCATGATGTGCTTTTGCGTCGTCGATAGACGTCAGATGCTCTTTGGGAATAATCAAGGCATGATAAGGCGCCGCAGGGAAAATATCATGAAAAACGAGAAAGTCGTCATTCTCGAAAATAATATTCGCACTACGTTTTTTTTCGACAATTTCACAAAATAGACAAGTCATGGGCATTACAATAATAATTGAAAAGCCAGAGTATACCTCTTTTTTACTCCAAAGTCAGGAAAATTCATGGTAATATCATCCCCTTATTGATATGAGGAGTGCTTTAATGGGTTTGATGAGGGTGGAGAGTGGTGCGCATATTCCAGATGAAATGAATGTCATTATTGAGATTCCAATGCGTGCTGAACCAGTGAAATACGAAGTAGACAAAGATACTGGTGTTTTATTTGTCGATAGATTCTTGGCAACACCAATGTTTTATCCTGCGAATTATGGATATATACCCCAAACACTATCAGACGATGGTGATCCAGTGGATGTATTAGTCATAACACCGGTACCTTTATTGAGCGGTTCAGTAATCCGTTGCCGGCCAGTAGGTATGTTGAAAATGACGGATGAATCCGGTATTGACGCAAAATTGTTAGCAGTACCTATCGATAAAGCGTGTAGCCTCTATACACAGGTACGCAGTTATCAAGATTTGCCTGAAAGCTTGTTGTTGTCTATTGAACATTTCTTCACACACTACAAAGATTTAGAAAAAAATAAATGGGTTCGCGTTGAGGGTTGGGATGGATTGGAAGCTGCTCAAGCCGAAATTTTGTCTTCAGTTGCGCGGTTTGTTGAAAAAAATTGATTCACTCGTTAATTTTTGATACTATTGCTGGTTTTTGAAGTTTCATTAGAGATAATAGAGAGACGGTTATGCAGAAAGAAATACATCCTTCTTATGATAAAGTGACAGTAACTTGTAGCTGCGGTTCTGTATTTGATACACAATCTACACGCAAAGGCGCATTGCAAATTGAAGTCTGTGCAGAGTGCCACCCTTTTTACACGGGTAAGCAAAAATTAGTAGATACTGGTGGACGCGTACAGAAGTTCTTAGATCGTTATCAAAAGAAAGAAAAAAGCGCAGAATAACACCTTTAGGTGAAAGAACCCGCAGATGTCGTCCCGGCGAAGGCCGGGATCCATCCGCAGTATATACTCACAGCAATTGAATTTTCGGCTAGGCG
>JAUYSE010000173.1 GCA_030696465.1 Legionellaceae bacterium | reverse complement strand
CGCACTTGTCCTTCTGAGAATTTCAAAATCATATTGATTTCATCAACGCTAAAGGGATCAGGCTTGTAATCACTTTTTTTAGTATCCTTATTAAGGAGTTTATCAACAATAATGCTGTTAAGGGGGTTCTCTTTAATGTATTGATCAACCAGCGCTTGTTCAATAACTGCCCTCAACGGAGTTAATATATTAGCCGCTGTTTTGGTTGTGCAATTTAAATTGCGAATCCATTTGCGAATAATGGCTGGTTGTAAATTTTGTATTTCAATTTTTTCAAACATCGGCAGAAGATGTCCTTCACATACTTTTTTGTAACCACGATATGTGCTAGCCTCTTTGGTCGATTTAGATTCCGCTAAAAATTCTCTCAATAATTCACCAGTAGTTATTTTTGTTTGTACATGCCCAAAGATATGGGCACGCTTGGAGGTGGGGAAATAATCCAGATAGGAGAAAGTACCACGTTCAATGGCATTGAGAATTTCACCACGTAAACGTTCAGCATATTTTAGATTTGCTGCTGTAGCTTCAATTTTAAGAGTTTCAAAGCATCGAACCCCTCGATAATAAAAACTAACTCTTAAAGTCGTTTTTCCAGAAGACCATTTTCTAATTATAATCCCGTTCGGAGTCTTTGAAGTGTTGCTTGATTGCCGTTTTCCACCCATTTTTCAACCTCTATCAAATTAACCCATAAATTACCATCCGGTCCTAATTTGCAATGTAATCCATCTAACCACATGCCACGCTTGCGTTTGCAATGAACTGCATTCGTTGTATCTCCAGTGTCTTGGCAATATTTTTTTAGTTTTACCCATCTCATAATTAAAATTTCCCTTTATGAAAAACGCTCATCCTGTAAGAGAGCAATTTTTATGATTCATATTGATCTCAAGTACAATTTGATACAGATTTAAAAGCTGCATTTCTGATTTAAAATTGTTGGGTAGAAGATCATGGCAATAAATCGCACGAATATTATCGAGAGATGAACTTGATAACTGCGCAATGTGTTTTAGGGTGTAGTTTGTTGATTCTAAGATATACTGAATTATTCCTTTATAAATGATCATTTTTGACGGATGTTTCATTAAGTGACACTCCTTACGGTATAACATATCTACCTTGATACTGATTTAATAAAATCATTGTTCAATTACTATGTAATAAGCTCGCTGCTATCCTCATTGAACCTCCTCTTTCTATAAGATTTACATGTAAGCTATTTAAAACATGTTATCAATTAAACAAATTAATATCAAGTTTGAAATAAAATATATATTCAATGGTATGTATTTTGCTATTATGAATCATTAAATATTTGCTCGCTAATTAATTTGGTAGTTATCGCTATTAAGTTGTAAACTAGAGTTTTCAAATAACAAGTTGAAATATGAAAGACTCGACGGCAGTGGCAATGGAGCCAGCACAAATCCAAAGTATTGCGAAGAATTTAAAGGCCTTAGTTGACAGTTGTAGAGTATCTGAAGTTGAAATTGCTCGCGCACTCAATACTTCAGTACTGACAATTCGCAGGATTATCTCTGGGGAAACTGAAGATCCAAGGATCTCCACACTCAAAGCGATCGCAGACTATTTCAACGTCAGCATAGATTCATTATTAGATGACAATGATAAACGATCGATTAATGCAATGATTAAAAACAAACCCAGAGTTATACCTATATTAGGATGGAAAACAATTGAGTCAAGTGAGTCAATTCAGGATATTAATTTAAATGATTGGAATGAGTGGTATCCAGTCGTTAGTGAGCAAAACTATATTAGCGCATCAACCTTTGCAATTGAGAGCCGGCCATCCATGCAACCCAAATTTCCTCTCGGGACATTATTTATTATTAATCCTGATGAAACGCCTATGGATAGTGACATTATTTTGATTAGGATGAAGCAAGAAAAAGAACTATCTTTGCGAGAGCTTATTATTGATCCACCAAAATGGCAACTACAACCCATCGTTACGGGTTCAGAAACTCTTTTCTTTGATGAAAAAAAACATGAGATTCTGGGTGTTGTTGTGTTTACAGTACTCCATAAAAGAAAAATGGAATCAATGAATACATAGTAAAGATGTAAAACAGAAGGGTTATCATGTTTGACAATAAGATCTCATATATATCTTCGACACAATCTAACATTCATTTTAAATACAAATACTTATTCTTTACATTTTTTTCGGCCACATGGTTAATTTCATGCATAGCAGCGGTAAAATTGGTCTCTATATTTGGATTGACCTTAACCGGTGGTTTTATGATTTTTCCATTTACAAGTTTGGCAGGTACACTCATTATTGAAATTTATGGATACAAAAACGCAAGGCAGGCAGTGTGGTCAGGGTTTTTATTGAATATTTTGTTTGTGCTCTTTATCTATCTGGTAAGTGTTTTTCCCGCATCACCTTATTGGGATTTACAAAATGAGTTCGATATAATTTTAATGCAAAGCTTAAGAATTACCTGTGCATCGTTGGTTAGTTTTATGATTTCCTTTTTTCTTAATGCTTATATCATGTCGAATATGAAGTTGAGGAATAATGGTAAAGCACTGCTAAAACGGATATTACTCTCTAGTACTGTGGCAATTACAGTAGATATCGTTTGTTTTATAACATTAGCTTTTGCAGGGACACTACCAACAGCAGCATTCATGAAATTATTAATCGCGGCGTTCTGCAAGAAAATAATTTGTGAAATACTGCTTTTACCCGTAATTTGGTACTTTATTGATAAAGTGAAAGCTAATGAAGGTATTGAAATATTCGATTTCAGCACTAATTTTAATCCATTTTCCATGGATAATGTATACGATTTTAATGATTATAAGAAAACAGCGATTAAATAAATAGACATGGAATAGAGAAGCCAAGGGATAGCTATTATGATTTTAAAACGCATTGGATCACTATTAAACACCTACATAGGAGTTTTTTGCAATCATTTTGTCAACAAAAAACACTTATCGCGCATTGAACATATAGATATGGAAAGAAAAACAATTGTTGTGCACACACGTGGCGTTAATGCCCCGCTGCATTTAAAGTTTGATGCAATCATTAAAGAGGAGGCTTTGCTAAATAGCTTTTCTTCAATACATGCATCTTATATTGGTTACTGTTATGGAGTCCATAGTCGTGTACTCGCAAAAGATACCGATGCTAAAGGCTATTTTTATTGCTTTACAGATAACCCATCAAACAAGTACACAATTCGTGGACTTGATCGTCATAGAAACGTGATGTACATAGATCAAACCAATAAAAATCAAATTATTCGATCACCAGTTCAAATTATGGCGTTGACCGACATAATTATTAATTTTCCTCCACTGCAGGCTTGTTATATTGGGATATTAGCGGGAATCAACCATTCTAAATCACAAAAAAAAAACCGACCCAGTGCAGTAAATTAAGACTGGTGTGACTTCATTTTTATTTCGTTAATGCCATAGTTACTGCAAGTTCTTTTTGATGAATAATATTAACAAATTGCCCTAGCTCATCACACTCACCCAAAGCCAATATAAATTTATCGGCGATCGGACGATACTCCTCAATCAATGAAGCTGCTTTACTCTCATATGCAGCATCTAACGTACTCATTAATGTTAGATGCGGATCGAATGGTTTTTTGCCAGATACTTTCAATACAGAGGCTACTTCTGCCTGCAACTTATATAACTTTGGCACGTCTCTTGGCATTAAAGAAATCCAAAATATCGTATTATCAAATGTTATAAAACTAAAACTTTTAAACTCTAAATCTAGAGCATGAGAATTTAACGCAGCGCAAACTTCTTCCCAAGTTGCTTCGACTTCACTTTCTTCTCGGTAAAATTGACACAGTGTGACATGTGGTAATGATTTTTCACTCAAATTATATAGAGGATCCATAATTGAAAATTTTTGTGAAAAGGCAATAAATGCATCTCTTTTATTAACCGGGAGTAATGCAATATTGTATTTTTTCATAGTAATATTTCTCTGAAAAGTATTTCGGAATATGCGCAGCCGTATCCAATATTTTGTGCATATTATATTGCGTTAAGTTCGATGTTTTGCAGCATTAAAAAGTGTCCTATCAGGTAGTGGTCATTAGTTTTTCTATTAAAGCGGTCTGCAAAGTATTTTTTGTAAGGTCAGATGATCCACTCACGTAATTTGACGCTTTAGAATGTTGAACGTTGCACTACTTATGAGCATAGTAAATTTTTACCCTTTGTTTCAAATAGAATCCTGTAGTTTTCAGTTTTATGGATTAATTCGAGCGCATAGTCTAATGCACCTAAAATTACAGCTTTATCATAGCAACCAAAGCCTGATTTAATTACTAGCCCACCAAACTCAATTTTACGTCGAGTATTAGCCTTACGTTTTTTCAATTGCACCAAAGCAAAAGATTTTTCATAACGAGCAAGGTTTTGTTTTTCTTTCTCAATTTGTTTAACTATTGTCATGGTGTAGCTCTCCGGCAAGTTTCAGAAACGCCGCGTCCAATCGTTGAATATCAAATTGATGCAGACCGTGTTTGTAGGCAAGTGTTCCAATCTCAAGCTTGTGCTTTTGTTGTAATTTCTCAAGCTTATTTTTTGCTTTTTC
>JAUYSE010000122.1 GCA_030696465.1 Legionellaceae bacterium | reverse complement strand
GAGGCCTCGGGTCGGCTGATGCAGATACCATGATGGAAATGCGTTATGAAGGCTATGGCCCTTCTGGAGTGGCTGTTTTAGTCGATTGTTTGTCGGATAATCGTAATCGTACGGTGTCGGATGTGCGTCATGCGTTTACCAAATATTCCGGAAATTTAGGTACGGATGGTTCGGTTTCGTATCTGTTTGATGCGCGTGGTGAAATTTGGCTCCCTGCAGGGGTAAGCGAAGAATCCTTTATGGACGTGGCAATTGATGCTGGGGCGCTGGATGTACAGCAAGAGGATGATCACTATTTAATTTTGACCAATCGAGAAGATTATCATGAGATTGTCGAGAAGTTAAAGACGGCCAATATAGAGATAGAACACTCCGAGCTTTGTATGCGTCCGCAAAATAAAGTGTTATTAAATGCAGAGGCATCGGAAACCTTAATTAAATTGATTGATATGCTTGAAGATTTGGATGATGTACAGTATGTCTATACGAATGCGGATTTTCCAACTGAAGAAGCGTAAATGGCGATTATTTTAGGGATAGATCCAGGCTCACGGGTAACCGGTTACGGGGTTATTATTTCTGAAAAAGGTCAGCCTCGTTATGTCGAGAGCGGCTGTATTCGGATGAAGAGTACTGATCTATCTCAACGTTTAATGCAAATTTATAATTCTATTACTGAGCTGATGCAGATGCATCAACCTGATTATTTTGCTATAGAGCAGGTTTTTGTGCAGCATAATCCGCGTTCGGCACTTGTGTTGGGGCATGCACGTGGGGCGGCTTTAGTGGCTGCGGCTCAGCATGGGGTGCCGATTAGTGAATACTCGGCACGGATGGTGAAACAATCCCTGGTAGGTTATGGTGCTGCTGAAAAAACGCAGGTACAACACATGGTAAAATCCATGTTATCGTTGAATAAAGCGCCGCCGGCAGATGCGGCAGATGCACTCGCTATTGCTATCTGTCATGGGCAGATGTGCCACAATGTATTATTTCAAGCAAGGAATCGCACATGATCGCATGGTTGCAAGGTAAAATTGTAGATAGATCAGACACCGGTAATGTCGTGTTAGAAGTAGGTGGCGTGGGCTACGATGTCGATGTGTCTTTATCTACTTTAGCGAAATTAGAGTTTGAACACGATAAAGTGGGTTTATATATTCATACGGTCGTACGTGAAGATGCTTTTTTGTTATATGGCTTTTTAGATAAAGAAGAACGTGTTTTTTTTCGCGGTTTATTAAAGGTCAACGGCATTGGCCCGAAAGTAGCGATGCAAATTTTGTCTAGTGTTACGCCGCAAGAATGCTTGCAGGCGATTCTGCAAGAAAATCGAAGTTTCTTGCAGAAGTTGCCTGGCGTTGGGAAAAAAATGGCTGATCGGTTGTGCGTAGAGTTAAAAGACTTTGCTGAATCGCAAGTGACGTGTTTTTCTGCCGTAGGGGCAGAGCGATTGGCGCCTGAATTGCAAGAAGCGATTGCAGCTTTAGAGGCGCTGGGGTACAAACATCATGAGGTTATGCAAGTGATTCGGACTTTACCTTCGCATACGAGAGCGACGTCACTGTGGGTGAAAGAAGCATTGCGGGTGTTGTCGCAGAAGTGTTTGGCGTTGTGAGTGATTTTATATGTTTTTTTCCTCTCCCTAACCCTCACTGCCATTAAGTTAAGGAAATCACCGTGTTTTTTAATTGAATATTTATATAATTCTTTCATTAGAGTTATACTAGGGGAGGACCGCCGACGCTATCATCTTTATTGGACGAATGAGCCTCTCCCTCTGTCAGATTTTGGACGACAGAACTCTCAGTATTGCCTGGTGTCGCGCTCGTATCTGAAGCAGGATCTACAGCTGATAACGAACTTTGATCTAAAGGAAGACCTGCGCTGATACTTGAGGTTGAGCTAAGGACGTCCTCCTCCTCCTTCTTCTCCTTCTGTTGGTCACTAGGAGAGCCTTCTTCTACTGGAGTAGTAGGCGTAGGAGACCCTCCCGGCTTCGATTTTGAACCACCTGTTATTTGTGTGAGAAAACTGCCAATAGCTTTAAAGAAATTACCTATCCTATCGGGAATAGACATGATAAGACGACCGATGGCACTTAGGCCACGAGTGAGTCGATTTCCTGTTGGGGGGGCTGTTACTGGTACCGGACTGGGGACTGCACTTGAGGTAGAACCAATGGCCTGGGATGTTTCTCCTTGTTTAGTGGCTTCTTCGGGGGGTAGGGGCGCCTCCTCCTCTTGTTTAATCTCAGAAAGATTCGGATCGTTCGGATCATCTTGACTGGCTCCGCTGGTTATTTCCGCCGGAACATCTTCTACTACTACTTCCTTAGATTTAATAACTACAGCCGCCATTTTGGCTTCAAGCGCGCTTACGATACTCGTAACTTGCGCTTTAAGGCTATCAACAATGGATTGATTATAGGGTTCACTCACAGGAAGGGCAGTAAACTCAAAATTTTTTATCTGTGCAAATTGTTGGTTGAATGTTTCTACCTCTTCTGGAGTAACTTCATTAAAGGTTGCACTTTGTATCTGTGTTAGGGTCTTCTGTAGAAGGTCCACCCTGCTTTTATAAGATTCTGAAGGGGTGAAAATTGCCTTATTAACAGCCTCCAGACTTTGGTTAATCTGCGCAATGGCCTCTTTTATAGTAGGCATGATTTTCTCCTTTGATTCGGATATTGTTTGGGGATTTGAGACATGCTCAGTAGCAATGGCTTCACCTTGTTTGCCCATCCATTTTAAGAAAGAAACTTTTTCCGAACCGTCTTGTACGAATAAAAGCGGGGTTAAGCCGTCGATGAACGAATTAACGCTGCCACGAAGACCCTTGACCATCATCTCTTGATTGGTTGGGTTTTGTAAGAAGGTCAAAAATTCAAATTTTTTGAGGATATCCAACACTTCAGCAACTTTTGATGCCTCATCGTTGCTTATAGTATCTAATTTCAAATTTTCAGCTAACTCCAAAGCTTTTTTTAAGTAATCTGACCTTAAAATTGGAGATAATTTTTCTGTTTTTTCAGATTTTTTTTGATGTAGTTCACTAAAGTTCGGTTTACTAATTTCTTTAAGTGCGGTGTAAGCGTTTTGTAGGATTTCTTCTAAAGCAGTAGTTTTTACTGTGGCTGTTAGAGGGACAGGTACTACTATTGGAGGAGGAGCTGCAGCCATGGCTTCGTTTGTGGGTGTTGATTTTGTGGATACTATATCCGCCGTAGGGGATGTTACTTCCGGTGTCGTTGCTGACGAAATAACTGCTACAGGTTCTGTTGTCTCTACAGGGTTTTCCTCTATAGCCTGTTTTTTACCTTCAATATTAATTTCTTTCTTCTCGATCGTTGCTTTTAAAATACCCAAGCCTTTTTGAAAGTATGATAAGTTCGGTTCAGTAACGATACTGTTAAACGTAAAACTATTTAAAGCTTGTAAGTGTTGAGCAATTTTTTTTGCTTGTACTACATCAATCCTTTGAGTGGCCAACAAATGAGAGCTCAAGTTCAGAGCCCCCACTAACTCCGAGAATAATTTGGGGTTTATGGATGTCTCATTGGCCTCTTTTAATTTGGTAAGCGCCGTATTTAAAGCTATCTCAAGTGTATTATCTTTGGGCATAAGTCACCATCTTTTTGGTTGATAATTATAATTATGGTTCATTTTTAGGGTTTATCAAGTTTGTTGGTAGTTTTTTGATTAAAATGCGATCGATCATCCGAGCCGCGACCGTGAGGGGAACTGAACATTATGAAACTTTAAACTGCTCCGCTCCCTCACGGTTCGCGGCTCGGATATTCTTTGAAAGGTCGTGCCTCGGATATATTGTGCTAAATTTACCCATAAGATGCGTTTGCCGTGAATGAACTGGTGTGGGTAGAATAATTTTGCTATTATCGCTGGCATTCTGTTAATGGAGGGGCTGGCCGTGTCACAAGCGTTTTTAGAGTATCTGCAAGGGCAAATAAATCTTTTAAAAGAAGAGGGTCTTTACAAAAAAGAACGACGCATTGATAGTCAACAGCAGTCGAATATTCGAGTAAACGATCATCAGGTTATTAATTTCTGTGCAAATAATTATTTAGGCTTAGCGAACGAGCCTTGGGTTATGGAAAAAGCACAAGAAGGTTTAGAGCGTTATGGTTACGGCATGGCCTCGGTACGATTTATCTGCGGAACCCAATCGACCCATAAAGCATTGGAAGCCAGAGTCAGCCAGTTTTTAAAGAAAGACGACAGCATTTTATACTCCTCTTGTTTTGACGCGAATACCGGTTTATTTGAAACCTTATTGGGCCCAGAAGATGCGATTATTAGCGATGCCTTAAATCATGCCAGCATCATTGACGGCATTCGTTTATGTAAGGCGACCCGCTTACGGTATGCAAATAATGACATGCAAGACTTAGAAGTACAGTTGCAGCAATCAGCCTCTGCACGATTTCGTTTGATTGTCACCGATGGTGTGTTTTCAATGGATGGGATCTTGGCAAACTTGCCAGAGATCTGTGCTTTAGCAGAACGATATCAAGCCATGGTCATGGTGGATGACTCTCATGCGGTAGGATTTATGGGACCGAATGGTGGCGGAACGCCTGAGTATTGGGGCGTTGAAGATAAAGTCACCCTCGTGACAGGAACTTTGGGTAAAGCTTTGGGTGGCGCCTCCGGTGGATATGTGGCTGGCCCCGCGACCATCATTGAATGGTTACGTCAGCGATCTCGTCCATATTTATTTTCGAATACCTTGGCGCCGCTGATTGCTTATACCAGCTTGGCAGTGTTAGATGCTTTAGCTGAACATCCTGAATGGGCACAAAAACTGCATAACAACAGTCAATTTTTTAGAGAAGGTTTGTCGCGCTTAGGCTTTACTTTAATTCCTGGGGAGCATCCTATTATCCCCGTAATGCTGGGTGATGCTGCCTTGGCGGCGCGTATGGCCGATATGCTTTTAGACGAAGGAATTTATGTTATTGGGTTTTCATTCCCAGTAGTGCCTAAAGGTTTGGCGCGTATACGCACACAAATTTCAGCCGCACATTCGCGTGCAGATCTAGAGAAAGCACTTGCCGCCTTTGAAAAAGTGGGTAGAGAACTGAAAGTTATTCAATAAGGGATAATACAATATGCGTGCATTAGTAAAAGCAAAAAGAGAACCTGGAATTTGGCTTGAAGAGGTCCCGGTGCCAGAATATGGCGTGAATGATGTCTTGATTCAAGTGCATCAGACTGCCATTTGTGGCACCGATATGCATATTTATCAGTGGGATGATTGGGCGCAAGCGACCATTCCGACACCAATGACGGTGGGCCATGAATTTGTGGGTGAAATTGTCGAGTTAGGCTCTGAAGTCAAGGGCTTACGCGTCGGGCAAAGAGTCTCTGGCGAAGGGCATTTGGTTTGTGGGTTTTGCCGAAATTGTCGCGCAGGAAAGCGCCATCTTTGTCCAAAAACGGTGGGTGTAGGGGTTAATAGACCGGGCTGTTTTGCAGAATTTCTATCAATTCCAGCCAGCAATGTGGTGGAGTTACCAGACGATATCAGTAGCGAGCAAGCGGCTATTTTAGATCCTTTCGGCAATGCCACGCATTGTGCTTTATCCTTTGATGTAGTGGGCGAAGATGTGCTCATTACTGGGGCTGGACCTATCGGAATTATGGCTGTCGCCATTGTGCGCCATATGGGGGCACGTCACGTCGTGGTGACCGACGTGAATCCTTATCGCTTGGCTTTAGCTGAAAAAATGGGGGCAAGTCGGGCGGTGCATGCTGGTAAAACCTCTCTGAAAACCGTTATGCAAGATTTAGGCATGAACGAAGGTTTTGATGTGGGCTTAGAAATGTCCGGTAACCCCAATGCCTTTAATGACATGTTAGAGGTGATGGTAAACGGTGGGCATGTTGCTTTGTTGGGGATACCACCCAATGATATGCGGATCAATTGGAATCATATTATTTTTAAAGGTCTGATCCTTAAAGGCATTTATGGTCGAGAAATGTATGAGACTTGGTATAAAATGATCGCCATGTTACAAAGTGGTTTGGCTATTGAAAAAGTGATTACGCATCATTTTCCTGTAGAGCAATATCAAGAAGCTTTTACAACTATGGCCTCTGGCGAATCGGGTAAAGTTATTTTGGATTGGAAGGTGTAAAGTTATGGCACAGTATATATTTACGATACATGGTTTAAATAAGATTGTTAATCAGAAACCCATTTTGAAAAATATTTTTTTGAGTTTTTACCCTGGGGCTAAAATTGGGGTGTTGGGTTTAAACGGCTCAGGGAAATCTACTTTATTGCGTATTATGGCGGGAGTCGATACGCAATTTGATGGGGAAGCTCGTCCACAACCAGGGATTAAAATAGGTTATCTTCCTCAAGAACCGGTATTGGATAATAATAAAAACGTGCGGGCTCTAGTGGAAGAGGGCGTCAGCGATATTATAGAAAAACTTCGGGCATTTGAAGAAATCAGCATGCGCTTTGCAGAGCCGATGTCAGATGACGAAATGAATAAACTCTTAGAACAACAAGGCGATTTACAGCATGCGATTGAAGCCTGTAATGGCTGGGATTTAGAGCGTCGCTTAGAAGTGGCATCAGATGCGTTGCGCCTACCAGACTGGAATGCTTCCATTGCAAATTTATCCGGTGGAGAGCGTCGTCGAGTGGCCTTGTGTCGATTACTGTTGTCACAGCCAGACATGTTGTTGCTGGATGAGCCAACCAACCATCTCGATGCAGAAAGTGTGGCGTGGTTGGAGCACTTTTTATGTGAGTTTCCAGGAACGGTCGTTGCGATTACCCATGATAGATACTTTTTGGATAATGCGGCAGAATGGATTTTAGAATTAGATCGCGGCGAAGGTATTCCTTATGAAGGAAATTATAGTGCTTGGCTAGAGCAAAAAGAAAAACGCTTAGAATTAGAAGAGCGACAAGAGGCCTCGCATCAAAGAGCGTTGCAAGCAGAGCTAGAATGGGTGCGTAGTTCACCGAAAGGTCGGCATGCAAAAAGTAAAGCTCGCTTGGCGCGCTTTGAAGAGCTTAACGCCAAAGAATTCCAGAAACGCAATGAGACCAACGAGTTATATATACCACCTGGCGAGCGTCTAGGTGAGCTTGTGATAGAAGGCAAAGGCATCTGTAAGTCTTTTGACGACAAAGTGTTAATGGATAACTTTGATTTTATGCTCCCGAAAGGAAGTATTTTGGGAATTATTGGACCGAACGGTGCGGGTAAATCAACGTTCTTAAAAATGATTACTGGACAAGAAAACCCAGATGCGGGCACTATTCGTTTAGGAGATACCGTTGATCTTGCTTATGTGGATCAATCACGCGACGCATTAGATCCGAATAAAACCGTTTGGGAGGAAATCTCTGACGGTTATGATATTATCCAAGTGGGTGCCTATCAAATTCCTTCACGTGCGTTTGTCGGCAGGTTCAATTTTAAAGGTGGTGACCAACAGAAGAAAGTAGGGCAGCTATCGGGCGGAGAGCGTAACCGAGTTCATTTGGCAAAATTATTAAAAAGAGGCGCCAACGTCTTGTTATTAGATGAACCGAGTAACGATTTAGACGTAGAAACTTTGCGTGCGCTAGAAGAAGCCTTGTTGAATTTCCCAGGGTCCGCTATTGTGGTCTCGCATGATCGTTGGTTCTTAGATAGAATTTGTACGCATTTAATTGCTTTCGAAGGAGACTCTAATGTGGTCTTTATTGAAGGGAATTACAGTGATTATGAAGAAGACAGAAAACGACGTTTAGGTGATAAGGCAAATCGGCCCTCGCGAATGAAGTATCGTCGTTTAGAG
>JAUYSE010000106.1 GCA_030696465.1 Legionellaceae bacterium | reverse complement strand
ATGATGAGTGGCTCAGTGCTCATTTATGAATAGATCCCGGGCATTAAGGGCCTGCTAAGGCTCGCGCGCTCGCCAAGCAGCCCTAAATCCCGGGACGACACCTGTGGGTGCTTAAGGTGAGCACTTATGTATAAGAGTATGGCCCTTACGGTCGCGGCTCAGATTTTCTTTTAAAGATTATAGGATGAGAGTGTTTCTCTCATCCCGATCAAAAATAGAGAGTAATCTATAGCGATTAATTCAATAAAATATACAAAGCTCCTGGTCCACGAAGTACTTGCAGCAGTAATTTGCTATGCGAGCCTTGGGCGATAGCTTGCAACATTTTTATATTTTGAATGGCTTGTTTGTTGGCACCGATAATCACATCGCCAGGACGTAACCCCTCTCGCCATCCAGAAGAGCTTTCACTAGCACCCACGATTTGCACCCCTTGAATGTGTCCATGAAGAGCAGAGTTTTCTTCAAAATTTTTAAAGGATAAGCCATATAAAAATGGATTACTTTGTTGTTCTTGTTGTTCTTGTTTTTTGAAGTCTGTAACAATGGCATGAAAGACCATTTCTTTCTTATCACGTTGTACCGTGATTTTAACATCACTTCCGGCACGTAAAAGACTAATACTGGTTTTTACCTGAGTAGCCTCATTAATGGGGGTATCATTAATTTTGATAATAATATCTCCAGGCTTGAGCCCCGCTTTCTCTGCAGGGGAGTTACCGTTGACCTGGGCAATCAGAGCTCCCTGTAATTCTGGGCTATAGCCCCAAGCTTGCGCTAATTCCGGGGTTAAATGTTGTACAAAAATACCCATAAGACCGCGTTGGATAGACCCGAAGCGTAGTAGTTGTTGAACGATATCGCGCACCATGTTAATCGGAATGGCAAAGCCAACACCTACATTTCCGCCACCAAAAGGAGAAATAATTGCCGTATTAATACCGATGAGCTCCCCTTCGGTATTAATGAGCGCGCCACCAGAATTTCCTGGGTTGATTGCAGCATCGGTTTGAATGAAGTTTTCTATGCCTTCTATGTTTAAATCACTGCGCTTTAGTGCACTGATAATCCCAAAAGTTGCGGATTGACTATTACCAAAGCTATTGAGACCAAAAGGATTACCAATCGCCATCACAAAATCACCGACTTGGCTATTATCTGAGTTACCTAGTGGCAGCGTTTTTAGGTTAGGGGCATTAATTTTAAGTACGGCAATATCGGTTTCGCTATCGCTACCCAGCAGTTTTGCAGGTAAGCGTCGTCCATCATTAATGGTAATGGTAATGACGGCCGCATTACGTACCACGTGATCATTCGTGACAATGACTCCATTTTTAGGATCAATAATAACGCCAGATCCAATACTTTGGAATTTACGTGGTTTTGGTGGCGTAGCATGCGCTGAACTTTGCGCGGCTTCTTCTTCATCGGCTTCGGCAGCACCTGGTAACATGCCTTGCACCGATATATTCACAATAGCGGGCATGGCTTTTTTTAAGACCGGCGCTAAGGTCGGTAATACGGTTTCTGCAAAAGCGGAGGGTAAGAGACTCCAGAGTATAAGAAAAAAAGTGACGCTTGATAATCGTTTCATAATGTGACCCCGTAAGTTATTTTGCAGTTCCCAGCCAGATACACGAAGCAAAACGTCCAGTCTGTGTTTGCCGACGATAAGAAAAATAATCTAAATCTTCATAAGTACAGATGTTGGAAAAATATATACCTGAGATTCCTAAAGATCGCAAGATCATTCTCGCAATACCGGCTAAATCTGCTAAGTATCCATGGAGATAAGGCGTAAAATAAGCATGAGAATCTGGATAATTTTTTAGAAAAATATCACGAACTTCTGCCCCAGTAACATAACAGTGTTTACAAATGGCTGGTCCAATCCAGGCTAAAAGAGTGGAGGGTGCGCTTTCCATGGTTTGCAGGGTGTTTTCAATAATTCCGTGAACCAAGCCTTTCCATCCCGCATGAATAGCTGCGATTTCGGTTCCGTTGTTGTCACATAAAAGGATAGGCAGGCAATCAGCCGTTAAAATCGCGAGAGGTTGATGGAGCTGCCGAGTCACCATAGCATCCGCATCTCGATCTTGGGTAGATTCAAGCAAAATACAGCGGGTACTATGTGTCTGCTCTAACCAAGCCGCTTCTTGGGACCAGCTAAGCGCATGCTTTAAATGTTGTCGATTTTGAGCGACGCAGATAGGATCGTCATCCACGTGCAAGGCCATGTTATAGGTGTCGTAGGGTGGGGGACTATTCCCTCCCCAGCGAGGAGAGCAATAGCTAAAAACAGAAGGAGGGGTAGGCCATTTGGGTATCATGTAAGCGCTCCGAATCAGTTATCCTGTACGCAGTATATCCATTACTCGTGTCAATGAGTCCGGCATGGGCGCGTGACAGTGTATTTGCTCATGCGACTCCGGATGTGTAAAAGTAAGGTCAACCGCATGTAAAACTTGCCCAGGCAAATGCATTAAGGTTTCACGTAATATTTCACTGGCTTGTTTGGGTAAACGTAATCGACCGTACAAGCGATCTCCAATAATCGGATGCTTAATATGGGCCAAATGTACCCGAATTTGGTGGGTTCGCCCGGTTTCAAGTTTAACACGTAAAAGCGTAAAATGCGCAAAACGTTCGATGACACGATAGTGGGTAATCGCTTCTTTACCACTGTCACATACGGCCATTTTGAGTCTATTTTTAGAATGTCTGCCAAAATAGGTTTCTATGGTCGCGGAGGATAATATTCGACCCTCTACAACGGCAAGATATTCTCTTTGAATCTGTCTCTCTTGCATTTGACGGATGAGATAGGTATGAGTTGCAAGGGTCTTAGCAACGAGCAATAAACCACTGGTGTCTTTGTCAAGTCGGTGGATAAGTCCGGCCCTTGGAATGCTTTGTAATGGCGGATGATAATAAAGCAGGGCATTCATCAACGTATGACTGGAATTCCCTGCCCCTGGATGGACAACCAAGCCAGGCGGTTTATGTACCACCAAAAGATATTCATCTTCATAAACGATATCTAAAGGGATATTCTCTGCAATTTGATGAGTAGTATTAAGTGCAGGAATGCGCTCTACATCAATACTGAGTTCGCAAATCCCCACAATTTTATCTTTCGGTTTTCTAAGCTGGCCATTGCAAAGAATAATACCTTCTTTCAACCAATTACTCAGTTGGCTTCGAGAATATTCAGGAAGGAGCGCCGCTACTGCTTTATCAATGCGCTCGCCGATCCAGTTTTCAGGAACGACGATCGAGCTAGGTAAATTATTCATCAAGTGCCAACAATCGTGCGCGTAAAGAATTCGGTTGTGTTTCGGTGATAAACACCTTCACAAATTTCCCGATAAGTTCAGCAGGGCCATCAAAGTTCACCACCCGATTGCACTCAGTGCGTCCTGCCAGTTGAGCTGGATCTTTTTTAGAGAATCCTGTCACTAGTAAGCGTTGCTCGGTGTCGACCAGTGCCTGGCTGTAACGTTGCACTTGTAACAGCAAGCGATTTTGCAATATCTTGAGGCGTTGCTTTTTAACGTCTTCGGGGGTTTCATCGAGTAAATTAGCGGCAGGAGTGCCTGGTCTTGCACTAAACACAAAGCTAAACGAAGTATCGAAGCCCATGTCGTGTACCAGATTCATGGTTTCTTCAAAGTCTTGCTCGGTTTCACCGGGGAAACCAACAATAATATCAGTCGACAATCGAATGTTAGGGCGTACTTTGAGAAGTCGGCGAATCTTAGATTTATATTCTAATGCGGTGTATCCGCGTTTCATAAGCCCAAGAATACGATCGGAGCCACTTTGCACCGGTAGATGTAAGTGATTAGCCAATTCAGGAATTTCTGCATATGCTTGAATAAGATTTTCAGAAAAAGCCAAAGGATGAGAGGTGGTAAAGCGAATACGTCCAATACCTTCAATGGCGGCTATATAGTGCATTAAAAGGGCTAAATCGCCTATTTCACCATTTCGCATAGGGCCACGGTAGTCATTGACATTCTGACCTAATAAATTAATTTCGCGTACCCCTTGCTCTGCTAATTGGTAGCATTCGGCCAAGACATCATCAAAAGGGCGGCTAATTTCTTCACCACGTGTATAAGGTACTACACAGTAGCTGCAATATTTACTGCAACCTTCCATAATAGATACGAAGGCAACAGGGCCTTCTGCACGTGGTGCCGGGAGCTGATCAAACTTTTCAATTTCAGGGAAGCTAATATCCACAACTGGTTTTCCAGTGGCGATACGCGTGGCCAATAAAGCGGGTAATCGATGTAAGGTTTGTGGGCCAAATACAATATCAACATACGGTGCACGTTTCAGAATATCTGCGCCTTCTTGACTGGCCACACATCCGCCGACTCCGATCATGACATGGGGGTTTTTTTCTTTATATACACGCCATTGGCCTAATTGAGAAAAGACCTTTTCTTGTGCTTTTTCTCGAATAGAGCAGGTATTGAGTAAAACGAGATCCGCTTCTTCGAGTATATCCGTTTTTTCAAAACTGTGAGAAGCGCGTAAGACGTCTGCCATTTTTCCTGAATCATATTCATTCATTTGGCAGCCGTTAGTTTTAATATAGAGTTTTCGTGTCATACATGTTTTCCATAAGTTTCTTTTACAAAAGGCAGTAAAAGCAAAGAAATAATAATCGCGATAGGTAAGGCTCCTAATGCGATGTAATATGCTTGTAAAGGATATACGCGGACGTGATGCTGTATGTCACCGCGCCATAAGGCATCGAGGATAAAACCGACCAGCGGTTGTACCAGCGCTATCCCAAGCATATTCATCATATTCATAAAACCAAGACCAGTGGCCACATAACGGGTTTCACACAGCTCCTTTGCAATGGTAAAGG
>JAUYSE010000135.1 GCA_030696465.1 Legionellaceae bacterium | reverse complement strand
ACGTTTCTACGTTAAGCACCCAAGGTAGGAGCCGGATGCGTTAGTAGCGCACGTCCGGATCTGTGCGGGGGGCAGGAGGTAACTCCTGTTCCTACCGCGACCTTTTATTCTTTGATTTTGTGCCCATTCATTAATCCTAAGAAGAGAGCAGATACTAAACTATTTTACTCGTAATCCCATATTAATAAAGATAATAAGCTAAAATCCTGTGGGGCACTTATAGATAAAAAATAGCAAAAAATCACAATAAATGACAACACATATATTTTGTTAACCCTATGATTTATTTGCTGTTATTTGTTTTCATTGACTGTGATTAATTGTTCCCATATAACTCATAATCCGTTGGTCCAAGGTTCAAGTCCTTGCGAGCCCACAAATAAAGACATTAAAATCAATGGGTTACACTTCGGGCTCCAAATCACAGGAAATCCACTGTGGGGATTTTGTGGGGCACAGTCGATACAAACTCATAAACTGACTACCTTACGGGTTGGTGTCGCACCTTTTTCTTACCTATTATTCGGATTGCGAAGCAACGTGAGGACTACCCCACTTTGCTGATTTTCGAGCTCTGTCGCAAATGAATGCCTTATTTATTTTTGAATTTTTTGGAGTAACGGCATTCACCCTATATAAAAACAGGAAGTTTTTTACTTGAAAAAATAGCCGTCAACCGGACGAAACATAATTTTTCGAATAATAATTCGATAAATTATTCCATAAATTACAAAAAAATAAAATGATACGGAATTAAATGAATTAATAGGTCACCTTTTTTGAAATTTTTTTATAGAAATCTTTTGGTATGCTTGCATCCTAACTAAATGTAAATTCATGGTGTTTAAGGAGCCGGCTACTATGCCAAACATTTTTGAGACATCTACCGATGAGTTGGCTAATAGCCGGTCTTTATTATTTCACGGTTTAGAGCGGCTTAATCAATACGATCCTGATTTAAGCAGAATTTTATCTGATGAAGCAAGACGACAAGAGACAACATTATCATTAGTTGCAAGTTATAGCAGTGCTCTTCCAGAAGTTCTTGTCTGTGTTGGTGATAGCATTAATAATATTACCACAGAAGGATATCCAGGAAAGCGATTTCATGCAGGTTGTAAATATGTAGATGAGATTGAAAATTTGGCTATCGAACGTGCAAAAATTGCTTTTTCAGCTGACTATGCAAATGTTCAACCATTGTCAGGAAGTGCGGCAAACCTCGCAGTCTTATTTGCATTATTGGAACCAGGTGATACGATCATGGGGCTGTCGCTGGATTCGGGCGGTCATTTAACGCATGGTTCCCCAGTTTCGTTCAGCGGCCAATTCTATAATGGGGTTACCTACCATTTAGATGCAAGCGGGTTCTTTGACTATGAAGCTATTTCAGCAATTGCTAGAAAATATATGCCCAAACTCATTATTTGTGGAGCAAGTGCTTATTCAAGAAAAATTAACTTTGCTAGATTTAGAGTGATCGCAGATGAAGTAGGTGCATTTCTTTTAGCAGATATTTCTCATATTGCTGGTTTGGTCGCTGCAGGCCTTCATGAAAATCCAATTAATTACGCACACGTTGTAACCACAAGTACCTATAAACAACTTTATGGACCGCGCGGTGGCTTAATTTTATCTGGAAAAGATTCTGTCAAAAAATTACCTAATGGATTGACTATCGCACAGTCTATTAATAAAGCAGTATTTCCTGGTGTGCAAGGTACACCTCAGCCTTCAGCCATAGCGGGTAAAGCTGCGTCTTTTCAATTTATCACAACACCCGTATTTAAAGTAATAGCTAATAAAATTATAACATTTGCTGATCAGATAGCTAACTATTTTATTGATAGGGATTATCACGTGATCTCAAACGGTACTGACAACCATATTGTGATGATAGATACGTTAAATTCCATAGGAATGACGGGCTATATTGCTGAAAAAGCATTTGAAGAATGTGGAATTATTGTTAATAAGAATACAATCCCTAGTGATTTGAAGTCCCCATTTATTACTAGTGGAATTCGTTTAGGTACCAATGATTTGGCACTTCGTAATTTAACCAGTGAAAATATTGACTGGCTTTGCCAATTATTAAAAGAGATTTTAGAGTCCATAGAAGTAAAAGGTGATAAGACTTATTTTGTTCAACCAAACGCAATAGAGCGATATAAAAAAAATATTGTAGAATTTTGTAAAAAGCATCCTGTTTGTACCTATGCACTGGAGCGTAAAAATGTGGAGTGCGTTTAGCTCATCCGATCACAATAATCTTGTAGTCAGTAATTTATCATGAAATAGATCGCCACATAATGATGTTAATTTAAATATATAAATGGCGACGCGGATGATATTGCCCTTTCTGGACAACTCTTAGGATATTCGATCCTCTGGTTTTGGATGGTCTTATTTCAAACAGAATCCTACACGACGTAAAATCAATTTGCATAGCGGTTGAAGGAGAAATAAGCAATGAAGTACAGAGCTATCAGTCTGCAAACAACGGCAAACGGTTTCGCTTGCGGCTGGGTGTTTTTGATGCTGCTGTTCGGGTCGCTATCATCGCAAGCAGCGACTTCCACCCTTCACGCCCACACGGTACTGAATTCGCGCGTTACAGTGGTCAATGATTTTAAAACGTTGGCCATGATGCGTCCTCAAAAATGTATTGACAAGAAAAATAGGAAATCAGAAGAGCGTGGATGGCGTGAAAAATCAACGCAATGCGCCTGGGGTAACCTTTTGCAAATGCGGCGATGGAAATCGGACAAAGACAGTGGTACCTTGACTTGCTTAAGCAACCAAGCATTATGGTGGAGTCGCACCCAGTCCCGTATTAGTCCGACGACTATGCCCGTGGCGTGGAATAGAGCATGGCACAAGCAAAGTCTGGTCGATGATTCGAGCGCCATAAAACGAATCGGCATTGTTGAGCGCAGAGCGGATGGTTCATGGATAGCCACCGAATGGAGCTGGGCACCGTCACCACGGGCAGCAACGCGGAGGTGGCAAGAAGCAAGATGGAAATTGTTGCGCAACGCGGCCATGCAAATGCGCCAATCCGAGCCTAGGAAACAGATTCCTTTGGAGGAGTCTGTACTAAAAAAATCTTGGGAAAAAAATCTGAAAGGCAACGCCGGCGAAGTATCTGGCGGAAGTTGGTATTGGCAGCGCGACGGCTTATGCTTGCGCATGGGAACAATAGGTATTAGTCAGGCCCAGCTTCAAATTCCGTATTCAAAGGAAGATAGCCGATTGGAACAACGCGCAGCGATGCAAATACAGCTGGCGCGAACTTATCCTACAGTTACTTGGTTGACCCCATTCCGGCTAATGCCGTTGACGGATGAAGCGTCGCAAGGCGGTGCGAAATTCGAAGCGATTTGGATGGACAATGCAACGGTGACAGGCCAGATCTGGATACCCGAAAAAATAGATGGCTCCATTCTGTGTGCACGCATAACGGCGCTGCTACCCAAGAAAAAAAATAATGAGGTGAACATGGCGAAAACCTACCGCATCGCAGACGTAATCGACCGAGAGCTGATTGGTCTGGCAATGATATGGACCGTCGATCATGCGCAATGATTTCGCGGATATGCACACGATGCAGCTATGGTTACTTTCACCGTTAGCAATTATCGGTGCCAGCCTGCTGTTTTCGCAGATTGTCGGGCTGCTACTATATAAGAAAGGCATCCCGAAATTGTATGGCGCAGTCATCGCTGGATTGATCTTAGGTATCAGCGGATTTGGCTTGGTCGATGCGCCGCTGCTTGCCCAGTTCCAGGAACTGTTCAATGCGGCAGCAGCGTTGGTACTGTTCGAGGTTGGTCGCAAGATGGATCTGATATGGCTCTGGAAAAGCAGGCGGCAGGGAGCAAGCCTTCTGTTGGCATCTTTGCTGAGGGGCATCGGTGCCAGCGTCTGCCTCGTGTTATTCGGGTTGGGATGGGGTGAGGCGATCTTCATCGGCGCGATATTGATTGCGACGAACCCGATTATTTTCGCGTCGATGACATCGGATTCCGATGCTAGCGGTGTGGTGACCTATGCCGGCGTCAACATGGTTGGGCTGAGTAACCTGATAGCTTTGTTGGCATTGAGCTCTGCACTGGCGTGGATCAAGAGCCAGGAACCCGGCGCAGTCGCGGGATTCGGTGTGGAACTGCTTAAACAGGGGGTGAAACTCGGCATGGGTGTCGTCATCGCCCTGATCTGCTATGGATTTTATGCAGTCGCAACGCGTGTTTGCAAAGTGCAGGCAAGTATGCGGCCTGGCATGCTGCTCGCGTCACTGCTGATGGATCTGGGACTCTGTTCGGTTAGTGCATCGAGCGCACTGCTATCTCTACTGCTGATGGGGGTACTACTGAGAAATGCCGAGAAACGAGACAATGTTTTTCAAGCGCAGATTAAAACTGGGCAAGATATCGGTTATGCGTTGCTCTTCATGATGTCCGCTGCGCTGGTGAATCTACAACAACTTATCAGCTTTTCATTTTTGTTGTTGGCGCTGTGTATTTTCCTGATCCGAGTCGGTGTAACTCGCCTGGCATTGATACCAAGTCAGGCATGGAGCCTGAGAAAAATAAATGCCATCTCAATGTCGATGTGCTCGCTGGTGAGCTTCGGTTCCCTGGTAGTCGACAACTCCATGGGCAGTTATTCTGGCTTGAGCGAGACGGCCGCCCAGGCCATGGCCGCATTGCTTGGATTGAATGTGTTGCTTTCGCCAGGGCTGACCTGGTTGGGCTTGCGCATAGCGGGAGAGACCCACGAGGAAGATATAAATGGATGAAGCAATCGCATATGGAGTCGGAACATCTCCGAACGCGCAAGAACTGGTTGTAGCGGGAACAGGGTCGGCGCTCTTGCCAACATTCACCGTCTCGAAAATGGGCAGCATGGGCATCGAACTGGAATTGATGGTGCTGGACCGCTTGACTTACGACTTGCTACCGGCAGCACCCGATATCTTGAGGCTGCTGGATGCGCAAAAAAAACAATGGGTAGCCACCCCAGAAATTACGACGTCCATGCTTGAAGTAGCGACGTCAATATTGGGCGGTTACGCTGAAGCCTCAACGCAAATCGAAGAAATCCGCTCCAGTGTGCAGCGCGCGGCTTTCCAGGTAGGTGCGGCGATATCAGGCGGCGGTGCCCATCCATTTCAGAAATGGAGTGCGCAACGGATTTATCCTAAGGAGCGATACAAGGATTCCGCAAAAAAATTTGGTTATCTGGCTAAGCTCTTTACCGTGTTCGGTATGCACGTTCACATCGGCATACCGAGTGCGGACGATGCAATCCGGATTTGTGCCTGGCTGACCCAACGGGCGCCATTGTTCATTGCACTCTCGGCCAGTTCACCATGTTGGCAAGGTGAAGACTCAGGATTCTGCAGTGCACGCAGCAACGTCGTCAGTGCGTTTCCAATGAGCGGTATCATACCGTCGCATATCAAGTCGTGGAATCAATTCCAGGCGCACTTCGAAGAATTGGCAAGTCATGGGATCGTCAATAGCATAAAGGATTTTTACTGGGATGTGCGGCCAAAACCGGAATACGGGACAATTGAATTACGTGTACTTGACACGCCACTGAAACCGGCGTTTGCCGCAGCGCTGGCAAGTTATGCCAGGGAGCTATGCATTGAATTCTTCGAGCATCCCAACATGTGGCCTGCCAATGAGTGCAACGAGCTATATGCGTGGAACCGGTTCAACGCCGCTAAAGAGGGTGTAAACGGCGTCTGGATTGACCCTGAAAATGGTACCAGCCGATCAATCATGCAGGTTGTTGACAGCGACCTCAAACGTCTGGCGGCCAAATCCAGCGACACGGATTTTGCACAGGCTTGCAGCGTAATCCATGCGCTGATGGCGGACGGCGGGCAGGCGCGCTGGCTCAAAGCCCATATGGTTAGAGGCTCAGGCATGAATGATCTGGCGCGGGTGGCGAGCGAAATGTTCGAGCGAGTGGTGCCAGAAGTGTAATATACCAGATAGCTTTGCCTCCGCAGGCTTAGCCTTCTAGTGACAAACGGATATTATAAGAATTAGTGCGCCTCGTTATTATGATATAATAGCTCTTAAAGATTTTTTTATATGGGGTGATTTTATGCAAGAATTTTTATCTATAAGCTTGTTGATTATGTTGGTAGCTATTTCACCCGGACCTGATTTTGCCCTCGTGACAAAAAATTCTTTATTACACTCCAGAAAGGCTGGAATTTTTACAGCGATGGGTGTTTCAGTCAGTCTTCTTATTCATGCGATTTACTGTATTTTAGGATTAGCCATTATTATTTCTCAATCGTTGTTGGCTTTTAGTGTTATCAAATATTTAGGTGCGGCTTATTTAATTTATAATGGCTTCAAAGGCTTGTTATCTAAACGTAACACAACAACGTTTGATGTAAAGCATTCGAAGCATGCCATTACAGCTTGGCATGCATTTTATCAGGGCTTGTTATGTAATCTTCTTAATCCCAAAGCAATTATGTTTTTGTTAGCTTTTTTTACCTTGGTGATAAAAAAAGGGTGTCCATTAATTGAGGAAATGGGTTATGGTTTTGAGATAGCAATCATCCATATGATTTGGTTCTCTTATTTAGCGTATATGCTGACACATCGATATATTCAGACTAATTTGAGTCGTATTCAATTTTACATCGTTAAGGCAATGGGTGCAGTACTTGTGGCGTTTGGTGTGAGGATTGCAACATTGAGTCATACCGTGATGTTGGCTGAATAAATCCGGTGCTGTTGCAAAAGTGTTCGTAAGCGACAGACGGATTTATTCTGGATGAGCCTATGCTGATTTGGAAACATCAAAAACCAAAAAGTCCTCCTTCGGAATGTGTGATCCACTTCGTCGGAATAGGCAAGGGTTGTAGATCTATCTAATGTACTATTTATTTTGCATGATCTTCTTAGAACTTTTGCCATCATTGCTGAAATCAACCATCAAATATTTTACTCACTCTAGTCTCAATCAAGAAATGAAAATGGTATTGCCCAGAGATTATCTCCAAATGACAAGCATTTATCTCCACTATATAGAACTATCCCGCTTACCCAATTTTTATCACTCACCTTACGCGCCCACAAGTGTCTTCCCGGGATTTAGGCTTGCTTGGCGAGCAGCGCGAGCCTTAGCAAGACTTAATGCCCGGGATCCATCCATAAGTTCGCACGGAGCCGGATTATGGATAGATCCCGGGCATTAAGAGAAACTAAATCTCGCGCGCTCGATTAAGTTTCTCTAAATCCCGGGAAGACACTTGTGGGTGCGTAAGGTGAGTTTATCAGTTAAACTAGCCAGTTTTCTCAAACCACGGAAATCTTGGTTAAGAATAGTTTGGCTTGCTTTAACCTCAATACCAATAATCTTGCGTGCATGATTTTCAAGAATAAAATCCACTTCCACTTGGTCTTTGTCACGATAGTAATAAAAGTGATCAATGGGGTCAGACTCTGAGGGATCGACACATAATTTTATGATATAAAAAATACAAGTAAAACAATGATTTAATTTTTATTTGATTAGAGGGGTTGACCTGCAGGCATTGATTAATATGATGTTGTTTTCCGAAGACAATATCATAAGGCGCATCAAGATGCAGGTCCAAGCCATTTTATCTAAGCATTTATCAAAAGTCATGCACCAAAAGCGTTTAGCAACGCTTTCATTGTTAGTTGGTAGCCTATTTCAGGCAAAAATTTTTAATTTGACCGGCCTTGGTCGTGCATTAAAAACCTCAGCACAAGAGCGCAGTTCCATACGGCGTGTGGATAGATTTCTAGGTAACAAACACGTGCAAAAAGAACGATTAGCGATATACAGTGCGTGGATTAGGGTGGGATTATATAGGGCGCATTAGAGGCAGTAAGTATTATCGTTTATTGAATAGTACGATGTGGGCCTCTATTTCAAGCCTTCATAATGACGCAACAGCTACACCTACCTGTTTCGGTGCCATAGAGTTGTGTAAAGACAGTGGTTTTACAACCTACCTCTATCGTTATAAATCTAAAAAAACGGGTAGAAAAGCAAAAACAAAACGGGGTAATGTCAAACAAAATGCGCAATCATTAAAACATGCTAAGGGAGCAAAGGAGCCTTGGCTTTTAGTCAGCTCCTTAAATGAAGGAAGCCAAGTAGCCGAGAAGGTAATAAAAATATATAAGATGCGCATGCAAATTGAAGAAGGGTTCCGTGACTTAAAATCCACCAAATATGGTTTTGGTTTTGAACATGTATCTACACAACATATCTATAGACTCCATGTCTTTTTTCTCATTGCTATGATTGCCTGCATTTTAGCTTGGATTATCGGGTGGCTTGCAGAGAAAAACAATCTACAAAGACAATATCAAGCGAATTCAACTAAAAATAGACGGGTTCTCTCCTTGTTTTATCTGGGCTACAGAATTATTTTGAGAGATAAAAATAAAATGAAAAACACTATTATTCAAAGTGTTATAATGTTACCCCCTGTTTTTTCGGAGGCATGAAAATTATGTGTCGATACCTCATGGCCGGACCCCATATGTGTTAACCCTATGATTTAATTGTTGTTATGTGTTTTTATTGACGGCTATTTATTATTCGCGTATAAATCCTAATCCGTTGGCTCAAGGTTCAAGTCCTTGTGGGCCCACCAATAAAATTAGTGGCTCCTTTTCTGTAATATAGCGTTCTGTTCAAAAAATATTAATTTAAGAGGGATGAATGAAGCTAAAGCTGTTTTGGACCTTCGTCGCGCTTGCAGCCATGGTTCTCATACCCTATTTATTCTCCCAAACTCAGAATTACCATAAAGAAAAACTCAAGATCATCATTGATCAGGATGCGGCCGGCCCAGCAGGTAGTGATTTACAAGCAGTATTACTGCTCATACAGTCACCACAAACACAAGTTTTAGGTATCACTATTTCGACAGGAGACGCCTGGCTGACCGAAGAGGTTGCTCATACGCTGCGCATGCTCGAACTCATTGAACGAACCGATATTCCTGTTATTCCCGGTGCCGAATATCCGTTGCTTAGGACAAAAGAAAAAACGGAGCAATGGGAACGGCAATATGGCTCAGTTGTTTGGAAAGGGGCATGGACCCCGAAATATGCCCATCCGCCACGTGAGCTTGGTGATATGCGGGAAGGCAAACCGACAATTCAAGCTGCTCACGAAGATGCCGCTCACTTTATGGTGCGTATGGTTCGAAAATATCCTCATGAGGTCACGATCTATGAGGGAGGTCCAATGACCAATCTAGCACGCGCTATTGAACTCGACCCTGAGTTTCCTCGCTTAGCTAAACAGTTGGTGTTCATGGGAGGCAGTCTGAATCCGAAAACCGATAATCCTGAGTTTGCAAGCAACCCCAAGCACGAATTTAATCTTTGGTTCGATCCCGAGGCTGCGCACATCGTATTGCAGGCACCGTGGAAAAAGATAGTCTGCACTACAGTCGATGTTTCCGTCAAAACGCAAATGACCCACGCTCTGATTGACAGAGTTAAAGAGAATGTTGCTCACTCGTCGGTAGCAAAATATGTCGTCGACTATGCGCAATTGAGTAGTTCGTATAACTATTTATGGGACGAACTCGCAGCAGCAGCTTGGCTTGATCCCACGCTGATTACGAAAAAAGAAAATCGCTACATGGACGTGGATCTGAA
>JAUYSE010000107.1 GCA_030696465.1 Legionellaceae bacterium | reverse complement strand
GCTGTGTCAGTTGAAGATTTTATCATTACTGTATATTGTCTGGTAGATGTTGAATTAAAAAAGATAACTCAAGTTAAGCGATTGAGAAGTCGGGGTTTCGCACCGAAGCTATCAGATGCGGAGGTGATCACAATGGATATTGTTGGAGAGTTCTTAGGCAAGGATACAGATGCAGGCATATGGCGATATTTCAAGAATCATTGGCAGGCTTGGTTTCCTGGGCTTGGCAGCCGTACAAATTATGTAAAGCAATCAGCAAATTTATGGTGCATGAAACAATCGATACAAAATGCCTTAGCAAAATCAAGTGGAGCGTTATCTGACCGACTACATATGGCCGATGGCTTACCCATGCCTGTCTGTCATTTTAAACGCGCCGGATTTAGTTCTATTTTTAAAGGCTGTGCAGCCTATGGTTATTGTGCATCCAAAAGCGAGACCTACTATGGCTTTAAAGGGAATCTGGCTATTAGCTCAGAGGGGATAATCACGGGCATAACAGTGGCGCCAGCAAATATTGATGAGCGTGAATCACTGTGGGATATCATCAATAACATAAGTGGTTTGCTAATTGCTGACAAAGGCCTAATTGGCGAAGATTATCAACAGCAAGTTAGAGAGCTTACTCATGTTAACCTGCAAACACCAACACGGAGCAATATGACGGACTCAAGAGGAAAGGACTGTAATCGCTGGATAACATCTACCAGGCGTCTGGTTGAAACAGTTATAGGACAATTGGCAGAGCAGTTTCATATTGAAAAAATTAGAGCCAGAGATGTTTGGCATTTAACAAATCGCATTGGAAGGAAGATCTTAGCTCACACAGTTGGCATTGTAATCAATAAAATGCTTGGAAACCCTCCATTGCAATTTGAGAAGTTGGGTGTAGCTTAGGACTTTAGTGAAAGTCGAACATCGCGTTAAATTATCCAAAAATTCTGCGAGGGATCTCCTGCCGCTGGGAGCGATCTGTCTAATGTTATTCTTCAAACATAGAGCTGATAGATTCTTCTACATTAATCCGATGAATGGCTTGCGCTAATAGCTCTGCAAGGCTCACTACGCGAATTTTAGGGCAAGCACTGGCGAGAGGTGTCAATGGAATAGTATCGGTGGTGACGAGGCCATCAAGGACGGAATCTGTGATGTTTTGCACGGCTGGTCCAGAGAGCACCGGATGGGTGATGTAAGCACGTACACTTGCGGCACCATTGCGCTTTAATTCTAATGCGGCAGTACAAAGTGTGCTAGCAGTGTCTACAATGTCGTCAATGATAATACAATGACGGTTTGCAGGCTCTCCGATGATGTGCATTACTTCAGATTTATTCGGGCCACTGCGGCGTTTATCAATAATGGTGAGTTCTGAGTCATTCAAGCGTTTCGCCATGGCACGTGCACGCACGACACCGCCAACATCAGGAGAAACAATCATCGCTTGACCTAGATGTTGATTTTGAATGTCATTAAGAAGAATGCCTGTCGAGTAGACGTTATCTACCGGCATATAGAAAAAACCTTGAATTTGATCGGCGTGTAAATCAACAGTAAGCACTCGGCAAATACCAACAGAAGCCATCATGTCTGCAATGACTTTTGCAGTAATAGGAACACGTGCAGAGCGCACACGGCGATCTTGGCGAGCATATCCAAAATAAGGGACCACTGCGGTGATGCGTCCTGCAGATGCGCGTCTCAGAGCATCTGCCATGGTGAGCAGTTCCATAAGATGGTTATTCGTTGGTGCGCAGGTAGGTTGGATGATGAATACATCTCTTCCGCGGACATTCTCAAGAATTTCGACGAGGGTTTCGCCGTCGCTAAAGGTTCCGACCGTCGCTTGCCCCATAGGGATATCTAAATGTTTGGCAACATGATGCGCAAGATGAGGGTTAGCATTTCCGGTAAAAAGCATCATAGCTGACATGGTATCGTATCCTGTAAAGACACACAGCAGAAGACACTCTGCAAGATATAATTATTATTATGCGAAGTATCGCGTCCCTTATAGAGTATCTTCTGCTATATGTTTTTAAATAAAATGGGAATTATGGCTGGGGTGCTAGGATTCGAACCTAGGTATGCAGGGATCAAAACCCTGTGCCTTACCGCTTGGCGACACCCCAGAAGACTTGAATTATTCTTGTGTAACCAGGCGCTTATTTTGCAAATGATTAGTTATTTTGTCAATAGTTCTTGCAAGTAATTTCCGGGTGCTCTAAACGAATAGATCATATAATGCGCACCATAGTTAAAATTCGCATTATTTTGTTTGTTTTTTATCTAGAATTAAGCGCGAGCCAAGGTTGCTAATGTCTTAAAAATAGACACATCTAGGTGACGATTGTGTTTTTATGAGGATTTTTTTGAGCAGAAGACAAAAATATAAAAATATTAGAGCTTTCTTGTGATAGGAAACGTGACAGTGTCGATCAGATTGTTTACACTAGATAATGATTTATAAAGGTTGATTTCTTAGTCTGAATTTGTTGCATATGAATATAAAAATATTACCTAATGTGTTGTCACTTTTGCGGGTCGCTATGATCCCGCCGTTTTTGATGCTTTTTTTTGCAAAAGATTACGAGCGTGCATTGTGTTTATTTTTCATCATGGGTGTAACCGACGGCTTAGACGGGTGGTTAGCACGCAGACTTGATTCTCAAAGTTGGTGGGGGTCTTTTTTAGATCCTATGGCCGATAAAATATTAGTGGGTTGTAGTTTTTTTTCGCTTGCCTGGGTCGGGATGTTACCCTGGTGGCTGGTATTTTTGTGCTTTTTTAGAGATATCACCTTATTATTAGGGGTTTTGGTGTGGTATTGGTTATTAGGCAGGCAGATGTTTTGTTTCAAACCTACCTATTTAGGCAAATTTAATACCTGCGTTCAATTATTACTGGTAGTTTGCTGTATAACGAAATTGGCAATTTTATTGCCCTCCTCTGAGTGGATCACGGTACTTATTTGGGTGACAGCAACGACGACTTCTGCGACATATTGTGATTATGCATGGACATGGGGCAAGAAGTTGTGTCAGAGAAGCGATTAATTTCTCAAGCGAAACAACTGCCATTGTTTTTGGCCCTCCCTGAATTCACCAGTTTGGATGAATTTTGTTGGGGAGAAAATCAATATTTAGAGTATGCATTAAAGCAATCCCTCGAAGGTAAAGGAGAGCGGTTTTTTTATCTTTGGGGACGTCCTGGTTCTGGGAAGTCACATTTATTGCAAGGTTGTTGTCTGGCCGCACCTTCGCCAGAAAAAGCATTATATTTGCCTTTGGCACTCTTGAAAGATTATGGCCCGGAAAGCGTCCAAGATATTGTCCCTGAATCGTATGACTTGATCACCTTAGATGATATAGACAGCATTGCAGGGCTTCCTGCTTGGGAAGAAGTCATTTTTAATTGGTTTCGACGTTTAAAAGATCAAGGCTCGACCTTGTGTATGGTGAGTGGCCAAGTGGCGCCTGTACATTCCCCCCTGAAACTTGCAGATTTACGTTCACGCCTCAATTTAGGTTTGGTCATACAGCTGCATGAACTCAGTGATGAGTCTAAGTTGTTGACCTTACAGCATTATGCCTTGCAGTGTGGTTTGGTGCTTTCTGAAAAAGTAGGGGTATATTTATTAACGCACTATTCACGTAATATGCATGCATTACGGGAGTTTCTAAAGAAACTCGATAAAGCCTCTCTTGCCGAACAGCGTAAATTAAGTATTCCGTTCGTCAAAGAGGTTGCAAATCAGAAGTCTTAAAATTATCACAGAAGTTCGCGCTTAGTTATTCTTGACTTGTTTCCAACTCCGCGGCACCCATCCAGTAACAAAGTAATGCTGCTGGAAGTTGCATGATTTTGGTCTTTAACGGTGAAGGGGGAGTAAGTGCGCCAAAGTCTTCTAAAGACTTAGTCACGACATATCCATGGGTAATGGATTTCTTTTGACAAAGTTCAAACAATCCTTTTAATGCCCTTATGTCCGTATGTTGTGTTCGATATTTCACTTCAAAAGGAATGATTTGCTCTCCAATTTGTGCGACGAGATCCACCTCATGGTCTCTTTGCCCTCGCCAGTAGCTGAATTGCACATTCTGGGCGTAGTAACGAGCAAATAAATGTTTAAAGACGGCAGTTTCTGAGGCAATCCCCAATGCAGTAGGATCGGTGAGAATATTTTTACCCTTTAGTAGGACAGCAGAGGCAATAGCTGCATCCGCTAAATAAATTTTATATTTAGCGCGTAAAATATCTTTACCATAACCAAAGGGCTGCAGTCGATAGATGAGATGTGTTGCTTCTAATAATTGAATAAAATTTTGTGCAGTAGGTCTTCTTACCTCAAGATTATTACATAAGTCAGCGAGATCGAGTAATCCGCCATCATGCATGCAGAGATAAAGGAATGTTTGCTCAAGCTCCAGGATACGGCGAACCCCAAAGAGTGCTGTCATATCTCTTTTCAAAACCTTATCGATGATATCTTCTCGTAAAAGGCGTTGTGCCTGATGAATACTTTCAACTTGTGTGGTTTGAGGAAATCCACCTCTTACCAGATATTCGTGAAAATGACCCACATAATGCAGCGCTAATTCTTGTGTACGATAAAAATTTTGTTGTGGCCACTCAAATAAGTCGCGTAAGGATTTCAATTTAGGTAATGTAGGTAATACCGCTTTTTTTAACTGTAGATATTCATAAAATGATAGCGTGGTTAAGCGAATCGTATACCATCGTCCGACACCAGACTCTTGGTCTGCCTCTAGCAAAGGAATGGCCGAGCCTGTAAAAAAGATGCGACGCTTTTTGAAAAAATCGACTTGATGTTTAATCCAGGTGCCCCAATTACGAACAAATTGAGCTTCATCGAGAAAAATATATTCGATTTCGTCAGTTTGCGGTTCTCGTTCACGCCAAGCCTCTAAGAGTTCATCAATATTTGACATTTTAATGAGAGGATGATCAAAGGTTACATAGAGTATATTACCTGGTTTTATGCCGATTTTAAGCAATTCTTCAATGGCTTGTAAGAGTAAGGTGGTTTTACCAATCTGACGCGCCCCGGATAATAAAATTGCTCTGGGTGCAGGGGGATGCATTAACCAGCGTTTTAATTCCTGAAATGCTGCTCGATGCCATGTTGGGAGATCAGGAATTGATTCGCTTCTCCACCAGGGATTAAATTGAGAGAGCACGGAAATTAATTCATTTTTTGAGATTTTCATAATTGAAAATGACACTATATTTGCAGATTAGTTATAGTATACTAT
>JAUYSE010000093.1 GCA_030696465.1 Legionellaceae bacterium | reverse complement strand
TCATCTATATTGCCCTGAAATAAACATCCAAACTCATCTTTCCCAAATTGTATAAGTAGGACTAATTGTTTTACAAGCGACTCTGACTCCTTCTCTGTTAAGGCTAGAGCACTTAGTGCTACAGGTAAAAACGCCTCTCCTTTCTCACATTCAACCGTTTGAGGTAAACAAGCATTCGGCTCGTTAACCGCGACCAATTGAAACGCTCGTAAATCTGCTTCTATTTTTTGAAATTGTCGTATAGCAAATGCTCTGTCAACTTCCATTCCATCAGCATCTAGGCAAAAAGCGTACACATCTGGCGATTGACGCACGAGTGTCCACTGTGAAGTTTTTGCTTGTAATGAGATAGAATATAATTGATTGTTCTGTAATTGGATTAAATAAAACCATTCATGTAAAGGTTTATCATTTTTAAACCCTACGTGCATTCGAATTCCGTTGCAATGCTGTATAAACCGCACGCCCATGGGATCGTGAAAAAATTCGGACCAAAATTGCTCGCCATTAGAGTCCGTCATCAATTTGACAGAGATTTCACCTTTATAAGCCCTAAAAATTGCCTGCTCACCTAAACTATGCTCAGGGGCGTATTCAATCCAGATCCCTTGTTGAAAATGTCCCACATGAAAAAGACCTTCTTTAAAAAAATAGGGCTTACCATTTCTAAATTCTTTGTAAGTAAAGTCTTCTGGGGATAATCTTTGCTGTAATTCATCATTACTAAATGCCATCGCGAGCATAGGTGCGTTATAACTTTCTTGACAAAAATTTGAATCAAATCGTCCTGTTCTTTTTATCTGTAAAGAGATGCGACCTTTCATACACGTTGTTTCACAAGAACCTTGTAAAAAAAGCACTTGGTTTGTTGTTGTGTTATATTGAAAAATGCCTATTTTTACTTGTGTCGTGCGCGCACCATTTTTTAACTCTGTACCCTGCCGTATTTCTTTTCCCCAAAATGGAATACCCTCTTCAAAAGGTATTACCGTAAATAGAATTGATTTTACAGTGCGTATTGCATCCGTAAATGTCATCACTCGACGTGTTACTAATTGATCAAGGGGAACAGGGTCTAATATAGTATGGGGCATACAGCATCTCAGAAAAGTGGGACAAAATTACCATGCCCCTGATATTTTTAAAGATGGAATTATACTCCGTGTGGCTAATTTATTCAATTTAAGGCCAAAAATAAATCACAGCAAGGCGCACGCTCTGCAAAACTATCCCAATAAAACTGTCAAACCCGCTCCCACATAATTTTTAAACCCTCCTAAATTACCATTAAAACAATCTGCATATTCAACGTCAAAAACTATGCTTTTATTGAATACATAGAGAATACCCAAATCGGCATCTACACCACTGCCACTCTCGGCATTCGTTTTTGTTTCTCCAAAAACTTCCCCATACAACACAAATTTTTCAACGGGTGTAAAACCGAGCGCCACAGAGTAATTAAAACTATTAAAGCGTGCGCCCCCTGCATTCCAAGGGTCCATCAATGAGCTTTCCCCAAACATACCAGCTAACGTAAACATGGGAGACAAGCCCCAAGAGCCGATACCATTCACCGCATATCCGGTTTTAGGACTACCAAAATTGTTTGTTCCACCAGAGGTGGTGATAATTCCCTGACCGGCAACAGCCCAGGACTTCCCTCCAAATAAGTGTGTTTTAGCCCCAAAATTTGCCGCCCCAAAGCCTTGCGCGCTCGGATACTGCTGTACGTTATAACTAGGAAGGCTTGCAAAAATTTCCGTACCCCAAGCAATTCCGGTGGTAATTTGCATCTGTGGTACATTAGATAAAACACCCGAGGGCAGTAAATTTTGATATTGGTAACCGGCCTCCACTAATACTTTGTTCTTAGGTACCACGCAGGGTGTATCCGTCACCGAACCTCTATCCGTTAAATCTATAATAGCAGGATCAGCGCAAAACATTTCATCTGCAAATACGGTCTTCCCTACAAAAAATATAAAAACGAATAGGGTGATCTTTTTTAAGTGCATTTTTTCTCCATGCATGACCCTATGCAACCTATAATGATGCCAATAAAACTGAGATCAATATGTTTAAGTCAATGTCGTTCAGGTCAAAATTTGACATACCAAGTTTTTCTATCATACTTATAATATAACTTAGCATTCTAGCGTGCCTTATGCCTAAAAAGAAAGAAGACCCTCAAGATGAGCCTGTCCTGACAAAAGGGGAACATAGACGCCGCGCGTTATTATACTCGGCTAGTGCTATAGGCTTGTGTTTGTTACTGTTCGTCGTCTTACCATTCTTTGGCGTTAGTATGGGCTTTATTGCTGCAATTGCTGGGATCATTACGTGTGTCGGTGCAGCCCTCGTCTCGAAAGATAATCCAACACGTGCCGCCTATGGCGCGCTGGCTCTCGGACTGACTCTCGGCGTCATTTTTTTTCCACACGCATTTCTAGTTATGGGGATTATTGGAAGCCTCTTAGCCGTCGCTTATTGTGCGGTCAAAGCCATTGAGCATGGTAAGAGAGGGTATACCTCTACACCTACGAAATCAGTCACGCCTGAACATCCTCATTCTGATGAAAAAAACCCTTATATGAGTCCTTCAATGAGCGCTCAATTACACAGCTCTACTACCTGTAAAGAAGCGCCATCAACCAAATCTCTTTATCAGAGAGCGCCCAAAAAAAGAGCCCAAGATTTCAAAAAAACAACTCAACCAGGAGTATTTAAAATATAACCTTGCGCTGTAACTTCCAATCATTAACTATGAAAAGAATTAGTATCCATATTTACATATAAGTTATACCAATAACTACTATCATAATCTAGGTATCCATTCAGGGTGGTCCACGTATCTTGGCTTTGCATACAATCGGAGGCCTGTACAGTTAACCTCGCATTTCTCGCGCCAATAGCGCCTTGAGACAACGCTTGAGCAATACCAGTATTTGGTGCGACACAAGCCGTAGGGAAAGTGGTAGGACCACCATTCACCACTAATCGAAATTTATATGCATGATTATCGGGACTGGCATCTAAACCAAAATTCACATCACCAGGCGTATTACCCGCAAAAACAATAGAACAGCCACCTATAAAGAGGGAGCAAATAAGTTTTTTTATCATATCAATCCTTGATTTTTATATTATTAATACAACAAAAAAATACAATAATGATTATGTGCAACAATGTCAAATATAATCCAGTCATTCCCGCCCAACCCCAAACCTGTGTCAACAAGGCTTTTTAGATAAGGGGCTTTCCGTAAAACCTTCTCCGCACAAGGACGCGCGGGGGAGAGCGCCAGGATGACTTTATGCGTGTTTACGAAAACCCTTTATCCGGGAAGCCTTGGTGCCACTAACATTATAAGGCAGGAACTCCTGAATATCATCCAACACAATCGCATCAATCTGGGTTGTAAAAACGACGTTTGGATGAGACAGTCGTGCATTGAATCCAAAACTGAATTGAGTTCGCTTATCGTTTTGTGTAAGCTCTCATAAAATATAAGGTCGGAGACTCTTTTCATGCCTATGCCAGTCCGTAGAATCATGCCGTTTCAAACAGTCATTGCACAATATAGCAAACAGGTCATGAACCCCAGTTACGTCCCCTCAACGCCCATAGATACCTTATGTGCGCGCTTAACTGCCGTTTCATTCCTTCAAGAACAACATCCCCACACAACAGAGCAGGCAATCGCCTTTCTCAAAAAAACATCTATGCATCCAGATGCTGATTTATCACGTCTACAGCAATTCTCAACACAATTAATTTCGCTTAATGTATTAGAGTTTTGCAGTACCTATACCAACAGTATTGGCCCTCACATAGAATATAAATTATCATACACCACAAAGGATAACGGCAAACAAGTTGAACATTCACATGCTCGCTATCAAATGGAAGAATCACTTTGCCGTTTTGTATCGAAAACCGCCCCCCTCATTCGTATCATCGGCGATCCCATTCTACATAAACCGGGCATACCCTTCCCCGAAAATCCCACCGAAACAGAATTGCAAGAACTGCATCGACAAATTGAGCATGCCAAAGCGGTTTTAATTGCCATGAGTGGCGCGGGTATTGCGGCTAATCAGTGCACTGGCATTGCCGCCCCTTACAACTTTGCCATTGTTGGTGTTTTTCATGACAGTGCTGAACACGTGCGCGGTGTAAGCAAGCGCTATCCTGGGGTAAAGTTCGCAGAAGCGACAGTGATGCTGAATGCAAGCATAGAGCATAGCAGCGCAGAAATGTTTCGCTTTAACCACGGCTGCTTAAGTATTCCTTGTGGTAATCGTTTTGAAGTAGAAAGCCCGATGACGATGAGCGTGGCTTACCTTGATCCAAGAGATCACATGAATCCCGTTCGCATCACCAAAAATGCCGTTGATGCCGCCATTTTATGGCATGAGCTCGCGCATATCTTAAAGGGCAAAACCTACATTGATATCACTTTAGAAGCCTTTCTTTTAATGGATTTAAATCACTTCAAAATGATGGTTGCTGAAGAGTTACAAAAACGCGCCACTGAAGACACCCCTATTCCCAATTTAGGGGTTCCCCCGTTTTACTTGACGGTAAAAGTCAATGATGCTGGTGTACCTCGATTAGATCAAAAAGTATTTAGGGATGTTTTACCGAACATAAATGACGAAACTTTAACTGGCTTTTTATTTCAAGCCAATTGCTTACTAGAGCAACGGCAAAACAAATTAGGGTTAAGTGGCTCAAAAGCTGCTTTTCATCAACCTGAAAAACCAGCCGACAAGCAAGAAAAAGGTCCTGCATCATTTAGCTCAACATCATTCAGTTCGAAATTGTAACCTACTGATGACAGGCGAATATCCTACTTCCCGCGCTTTAGGCGCGGGATCCAGAAAACCTCGCTGGATTCGATACATAAAGCGCAGAACATAGGCACCAGTAACTCTGACCCTATTGAACGTTTTTATTTAATTCCGATATAAATAGCCACTTTATCAGCGCCGTTATATGCCTCAAAATCGCTGACAAAATTACGTTGATACTCCCCTCCCTCTTTCTCAAAATAAGCCCAAACTTTCTTCCAGGTTTCCATCACGGTAAGGGGCATGGGACCGGAGCCTTGAAAAACGAGATAGTTTCCTGATTGAATCGTAATAGAACTAAACTCAGTCGGTGTATTATCCGCCGTAACACCAAGGGTGACCGTGTAAAGACCATTTGCATCCGATTCATAATCGGAATACACCTCAAATATATCTGCATTGTTCGCTAAATCACTAGAATAAAATTGTTGCCAAAGGCCCGGTAATTTTGCTGTTTTTTCATTGAATTCATCGCTGTTTTGCGTTCTTACACTTACACCTATTACGGTAAAACTCTCTACGTATTCCAGAGTTGGGGGCATAGATAGCACGTTAAACACTCCTACATTTAGTGTGGATAAAAAATTTTCCGGATAGACTCTACTCTCGTATAGTAATAATACAAACCAAGGGTAGTATATGGGGATGAACTGACAGTTTCTGTCAGTAATGATCGCTTACTACTTCGGAATCATAGGTTTTGAATGAGCATCAAGCAATTCCCAGCTAATCCAGGAATTACTACCTTACAATCTCATGCTACAATGTTAGTGGCATCAAGGCTCAGGGCTGTCTCTGTATTGATGCTCTCTTTCTATTTTTGAATCAATCAGAGATAATGTATTTATGGCGCATCCTATAGGAAGCAACGAATGAACTACCTACATACCATGGTCCGAGTTAGTAACTTAGATGAGTCCCTGGCTTTCTACTGCGATACGTTGGGATTAATTGAAGTTACTCGAACAGAGCATGAACAAGGCCGATTTACTTTGGTGTTTTTGGCAGCTCCAGAAGATTTAGATCGTGTTAAGTCTTCCAAAGGCCCCTTGCTTGAATTAACTTATAATTGGGATCCTCAACCTTACAGTGAAGGGCGAAACTTCGGTCATTTAGCCTATTCCGTCAGTAATATTTATGAAACCTGCCAAAAATTGAAAGACGCTGGTGTAGTGATTAATCGTCCTCCTCGAGACGGCTATATGGCATTCATTCGATCGCCTGATAATATTTCGATTGAGCTTTTACAACAAGGGAATCCATTACCCATCCAAGAACCCTGGGCATCCGAGCCAAATGTGGGACATTGGTAACCGAATATACCTCTCAGGAGATCAATCGTTTATGGCCATACAATTTAACCATACCATTATTGCCGCACGAGATCGCAAACTATCCGCTGCCTTTTTAGCCGAAGTCCTGGGCCTCCCTACCCCAACAAGTTTTGGGCCTTTCATGGTGGTAAAAACACAAAATGACGTCAACCTAGATTTTATGAGTACCACCAAAGAAATCCAACCGAAGCATTATGCCTTTCTGGTCAGCGAAGCAGAGTTTGATGAAATATTCGAACGAGTTTTAAATAAAAAACTTACGTACTGGGCCGATCACAAACGAGAACTTCCAGGAAAAATAAATCACAACGATGGCGGACGTGGATTTTATTTTACAGATCCCAATGGTCATTTTCTTGAAATTCTCACTCGTCCTTATGGTGATAGCGATTAAACTCGAAGCAATCTTGTGAAAAACTGGTGACTCGTTGGCTCACTGCCATTAAGTTAAGGTTTTAAGGTCGTCATCCTCGCCTCCACTGAACGTGCAATAACAGCGGAAATAAGAGTAGCGAGGATCCAATACTACTCTCGAACAAGGGCTTTCGCATGGATCTTCGCTACTCATTGTTTGTGCCTTATTTGCATCTTTACGAGGCGAAGATGACGACCTCGCTCTTAACTTAATGGCAGTGACTCGTTGGCTTCTATATGAGTACATATGGAGGCAGGCCTCACATATGCTTTCCAAACAGATTTGCCCCCAATATTGCAATATCAGATTTTTGTACTCAACTTAAGCGTAAATCAATAACAGTAGATGGTGGTATTTCTTGGGGTGAGTGAAAATCATATTGTGGCCTCTGACCTGATATGACAATAAAGAACAGTGTGATAAAATTCAGTTCTTTTATGCGTTGGAGTATTTTTATGCCTGGCTTTTATGGAATACCATTTGATAGCTCTTTTCCAGAAAACATTTTTACGGATGATTTGCGAAAAAGCGCATTCACAGAAAATCCAACGATTATCCCAGAAATTGACTGTGTGTGTGGGTATTATCAGGCCGAGCAACAGTTTTCGGTAATGATGCTGATGGGCTTAAAAGAGCGTTTGATCACAGAGATGATTTAGATCGAATGTCAGAGGGAGTTAGAATTGCTACCCGCGTTAACCTTTTAAGAGCTGGAAAAGAAAATGTTGTGGAATTAATTGTTAGCGCCTTGGTACGGTTTATTGTTCAATTTCTTAGGAACTGTAAATGAATAACTTGGACATTTACAAATCCTTAATAGAAGGAGTGCTCAGTAATGCCACAAACATCTTATAAAATTTCTCCGTATCCACGTCAAGCTGCACTTCAACCA
>JAUYSE010000076.1 GCA_030696465.1 Legionellaceae bacterium | reverse complement strand
CGCAGAATATGTGCAAGCGATATCTCCTTTTAGCTCAAAGTTGTTAGATACACGCAAAACCTTACCCGGTTTACGTTATGCGCAAAAATATGCGGTACGTTGTGCTGGCGGTTATAATCATCGTTTTGGCTTAACAACGTACCGCATATTTTTGCGCATAACGTAAACCGGGTAAGGTTTTGCGTGTATCTAACAACTTTGAGCTAAAAGGAGATATCGCTTGCACATATTCTGCGGTCTTCGTCGCAGTTGCGGATAAAGTTTGTAAAAAATTTAAAGCACTACGCTCGGCCGTCACGATACTTCTGGCCTTACCCTGTAAATGGCAAATCACCGTATTTGCAGCGAGCATATCACCGTCCGCATAATGCCAATTGATAACTACCTGCGGATCAATGGCTTGAAAAACAGCATCCACCCAAGCCTGACCACAAAGTACCATCGCCTCCCGTGTCAAAATCTGTGCTTCTACTTGCAAAGACTCTGGTAATAACATTGCCGTCACATCACCCGAGCCAATATCTTCGATAAGTGCCCGCTGTACATCGATTTCCACCTGTTTTTTTACAACTTTGCTCATACACGCCCCATTGACTTTCATAATCTATTTATATTATGGTACCCGGTTGTCGTACAAAAATGTAGCGTATATATCATGTTTTTTCAAAAACATCCCAAAACACTTTTGATATTTTTTGGCACAGAAATGTGGGAACGCTACGGTTTTTATGTTCTACAATCGCTGCTTGCCCTTTATCTTGCGCTACATTATCACTGGAGCGATGCGCGTGTATATGAGCTCGTAGGTGCCTTTACCGCCCTCACCTATCTTTCACCCATCGTGGGTGGCTGGATTGCCGATAATCTTTTAGGACAAAGAATTTCTATCTTACTAGGAACTGTCTGTTTATTTCTCAGCTATGTCAGTCTCGTTCTCTGGGACAACGAAGCTTTGCTCCCGTATATTTTAGCAGGAACCGCCGCCGGAACCGGCCTACTCAAAGCCAATATTTCTTCTTTACTCGGGCACGAATATAAAAAAGGAGCCGGTAGTCGCGAAGCTGGATTTACCATTTTTTACATGGGGATTACCAGTGGTATCATTCTTGGAACCACCCTCCCAAGCTATATTGAACAACTTTTTGGTTGGTCCGCCACGTTTCTCAGTGCTGCTTTTGGCATTATTTTAGCCGCGGGTATTTTTACTTACGGAATGCTTCGCTACCATATCAATGACTATTATGAACATCATATTAACTATAAACACCTCTTGTGTGCGCTACTCATTACCGTCGGCTTTTATATTGCAGCGGTCGCCATCTTACAATATCCCGAATATGCCGATATTGCTTTTATTTTGATTGTAAGTGCCGCTACTTTGTATATTGCGCGCAGTATTACTCTCGCCTCTAAAGCACAAGCGCGGCAGAATGCAGCTATTGGCATTTTATGTATTATCTCTGTTTTGTTCTGGGCGTTTTATTTTCAGATGTTTTTATCTTTGACTTTATTCATTGATAGAGTGGTTGAGCCGACGTTATTTGGAATTTCTTTCCCGGCACCGGCATATGTTAGTTTGCAGAGTATTGGTATGTTGATTTTAGGGGCTTTTCTGGCTCGTCGTCCCGCGCACGCCCTTCCCGTTGAAGCAGCCATACATTCCGGCAAAAAATTCACTTGGGCCATGTTCACGATGAGTATTGCTTATGCCTTGATTGTATGTGTCGCACATGTGCCGAGCACTCATCTGCTATCCCCTTTATTGCTGATTCCTTCCTATTTATGTATTTCTTTAGCGGAGTTATTGCTCTCTCCTGTGGGATTATGTGCCGTTACTATTTTAGCCAGTCCAGAAAATGTCAGCACCATGATGGGCATATTTTTTATCTCTTTAAGTTTAGGAGGGTTTCTCTCCGGCAAGCTTGCTGCACTAACTTCCCTGAGTGCGCAACAAATGACGCTACCCTGGATGCAAATTAAAATGCAATATGCGCATACTTTTATGGAGTTATTCTGTATTTTAGTGGTAGCCACCCTGCTTTCTTTTCTGTTGCTGCGCATATTAACGCCGTTAATGCGCAAAACATAAGCACGTTCTATCCGAGCCGCGACCGTGAGGGAGCGGAGCATTTTTGACCTTCAAACTTTGCCGCTCCCTCACAGCTGAGAGAGCGGCACTTATTTTTAACTCTTGATTTTGACACAAAATGCCGTCTTTGCGAGCGCAGCAATCCAGTGATCTTCTTTTAAATAAACAACACTATCTACAATATATACCGACTCAAATCTTCATCAACCAACAGCGCACCTAAATGCGCATTTACGTAGGCAAGGTCTACTTGCACTTGCGTATCTGGTGATTCAGAAGCCTCAAAAGAACTGTTCTCTAATAAACGCTCCATCACGGTATACAAACGTCGAGCACCGATATTTTCAAGACGCTCGTTCACTTGCCAAGCGACTTCTGCAATGCGTCGAATTCCGGTCTCTGCAAAAGTTAGGCCTACCGCTTCTGTCGCAAACAAAGCGATATATTGTGCAGTCAGTGAGCTATGAGGTTCTGTTAAAATACGCTCAAAATCCGTCACTGATAAAGCAGAGAGCTCTACTCGTATGGGTAAACGACCCTGCAATTCGGCAATTAAGTCGGATGGTTTAGCCACTTGAAATGCGCCAGAGGCGATAAATAAAATATGATCTGTACGAATTGGGCCATATTTAGTGGAAATCGTCGAGCCTTCTAACAAGGGTAATAAATCACGTTGTACGCCTTCACGAGATACACTTGAAACATGTTCCGTTTTTGCCACTTTATCGATTTCATCAATAAAAACGATTCCGCGCTCTTGTGCATTTTGTATGGCTTTAGCTCGGATATCTTCTTCATTCACCATTTTACCGGCTTCTTCTTCGCTGATGAGCTGCATTGCCTTACGAACTGATATTTTGCGAACTTGTTGACGCTGATTGCCCATCTGTTGAAACATCGACTGCAATTGACTGGTCATTTCTTCCATTCCAGGAGGCGCCATAATTTCTACCCCCACCGAAGCAGACGCCATTTCAATTTCTATTTCTGTCTCATCTAAACTTCCATCGCGTAATTGATTACGAAATGCTTGCCGCGCAGCATTATTTTTTTCTTCTGCACTTAAATGTCGAGCAGGCAATAACAATGCATCTAGTATTCGCTCTTCAGCCGCTTCTGCTGCTTTATCTTTCACTTTTTGCACAGCACGTTCGCGCTCTTCTTTGACAGCGACTTCAACCAAATCACGAATGATAGAATCGACATCACGCCCAACATAACCAATCTCTGTAAATTTAGTCGCTTCTACTTTAACGAAAGGCGCTTGTACTAATTTAGCCAATCGTCGTGCAATTTCAGTTTTACCAACGCCAGTGGGCCCGATCATTAAAATATTTTTAGGCACAATTTCGTTGCGCAAGTCTAAATCAGGCACTTGCTCGCGCCGCCAACGATTACGTAGTGCTATCGCGACCGCGCGTTTCGCTTCATCCTGGCCAATAATATATTTATTTAATTCGGCCACAATCGCACGTGGTGTTAAATTATTTAATTCGATGGATTCATTCATGTTCCGCATCCAATGATTCAAGGGTAAGGGAATGATTTGTATAAATACAAATATCGCCAGCAATCTCTAAAGATTTTTTTACAATGTCTTCTGCAGATAGCTTAGTATTGCGCAATAAAGCTTGCGCAGCTGCCTGTGCATAGGGTCCACCTGAGCCAATCGCAATGAGTCCGTCTTCTGGTTCAATCACATCCCCATTTCCGGTGAGCATCAGTGAGGCTTTACTATCAGCAACCGCCAGTACGGCCTCTAATCGACGTAATATTTTATCGGTACGCCAATCTTTTGCCAACTCTACCGCTGCCCGCAACAAATGTCCCTGATGCATCTCTAGCTTTCGTTCGAAACGCTCAAATAAAGTAAATGCGTCTGCTGTACCACCTGCAAATCCAGCAATAACTTTGTCTTTATATAAGCGCCGCACTTTGCGCGCATTGTGCTTCATGACGGTGGGTCCTAGGGTTACTTGACCATCGCCACCGATGACCACCTTCCCATTGCGACGTACCGAAATAATGGTCGTACCGCGATATTGTTCCAAAGAAACCTCCAATTGTTTAGGTATAGCTATAACATGGGGACCATTCTATAAAAATCAAGGTTGCGGATCCCTCGCTCAGGGCAAACACATACTATGAGTAAAATGAGCAGGATCTATCCGAGCCGCGACC
>JAUYSE010000050.1 GCA_030696465.1 Legionellaceae bacterium | reverse complement strand
ACCACTTTTACAACCTATTGAAATAAATGAAGATTTATCGAGTGAGCCGCAAAAAGCCGACATAGGCAAAACAGCAAAAGCCGACACACCTCTAAAAGAAGATATTTATATTTATTTATTATCACAATTTGAAAAATTTTGGTCCCTGTATCCAGAGAAAAAATCCAAGCATCAGGCATGGCAAGTATTTCAGACCCTCACCCCTGATAACACTCTATTCAACACCATGCTGAATGCTCTGGAGGCACAAATACAAAACCATAATGAAAAGCAAGCCAATGGACAATGGGTTCCCCCTTGGAAATTCCCCGCCAATTGGCTGACAGAGCAACGTTGGGAAGATGAGCTCAACCTTTCAAAAAAACAGGAGAAGACAGATGCAAAGCCTAGGAAAAATACTCGAAATGAACCCAACAAAGATCTGTTCTGGGACGATTGCGCCGCAGAAGACGAAGAGCCAAGCAACAACATCATCCCCTTCCAGCGATGCCAATAGCAAACGCATAGATCTCCTGTTTACAAAGTTCGCTGCTTTTTATGGCCACATGTGGCGCTCTCAGTTTAAGGATGAGGGATTTTTAACCTTTGCAAAAAAAGAATGGAAGGAAGCGCTGCATCATTTTAGCGACCTTGTTCTGAACAAAGCGATTTTACAATGCAGAGAATTTTATGAGATGCCGCCCACTTTACCACAGATGGTACTGTGTTGCCGGCAGATTAAAAAACGCCATGCTTTTTATGTATGTCCTATCCCAGAAGACAGCTCCGTGAATCAAATTATGGGGTCCTCTTATTTACAACGCTGCAAAGCAATTTTAGCTGGCAATTAAAGGAGAAAAACTCATGCTCGTCTTAACCAGAAAACTCGGAGAACAAATCTTGATTGGGAACGGTACTATTCAAATCAAGGTCCTGAAAATCAGCGATGGTATTATCAGCATTGGTTTTAATGCGCCAGCTCATATCGATATTGATCGCGAAGAAGTGTACGCACGAAAAGTTTTACAACGACAAGAGGACATGGCCACTGGAGGAGCATGGTTATGAAACGATGCTCTCCTCTATTTCAAAACGGTAATCTTTTGAGAGGCTTGTTCCTCAGTACTTTTATCTACCCCTCTTTGTCTCACGCGCAAAGCATTGAAAGCATTATCAACCGCACCATCAATTATTTACAAGGTGGACTTGCCAGAACCACCGGTATCTTCTGCATCATTATTGCAGGATATCTCTGTCTTGCACGCCAAAAATTTCCGAAAGAATACTTTGTCATGATTTTAGTAGGCATGGGGATTATTTTTGGTGGTTCTTCTCTTTATTCCACGTTGATTGGGTAATAAGGATGGAAGCGGCCGAACTCATGATTCATCCTATTTTTGGCGCATTAACGCGCCCTGCAATGACCGCAGGAGTGACGTTTGAATATCATATGCTAAATTTGATGGCTTCTATGTGTGTGTTTATCGGGGTGTCGCCTCTGTATGGCTTGATGTTTATTCCGCTGCATGTGTTTGGTTGGCTGGTCTGCCAGTACGATATTCATTTTTTTAGTATTTGCGCGAAGCGTTTTTTAAGATTACCACAAGTGCCAAATGCTACTATTTGGAGGGTTCGCGCTTATGAACCTTTCTAAAACACTGACATTGCTGAAACAAGAAGCTCGTGTTTCCGATGTATTCCCTATCACGCACTTAAATACCCCCAGTATTTTTGAAACCCATGCGGGCTTTATGGGGGCAGTGATTCGTTTAGAGGGCATTGCTTTTGAAATCGAAGCGCCGGAAACCTTGAATCACCAAGCCTTTATTTTGCATCAAGCCTTATTGGGTTTAGACGAGCGCTTTATCGTATACGTTACCACGCATCGACATAAAACCACTTGCGCCTTACCGGGAGATTTTAAAGCAGGATTTGTGAGTGATTTAAATACTCGCTATCACGCACGATTTAAACAACAAAACCTATATACCAATAGTTTGTATGTAACAGTGGTTCTCAAAGGTGACACCTCTACTCATACTGCTTCTTGGCTACGTTGGGCGCAAACATTGCCTGGAAAGAAATCCGTTGAACTTGCCACCCAGCGCCGTGAGACACAAATTGTGACTTTAACCCGAAGCTTGCAACAACTGCACGCCAATTTAACGCCTTTTGGTGCAGTAATTCTCGGTGAGCAAGACGAGAAGTTGGGATGCAGTGAGCTAATTGCCTTTTTAAGCTTGATGGTGAATGCAGGGCAAACGCTTTCTTACCCAACACCACTCTATAGCCCGCCCATTGCAAAAGACATTCCTTATACGTTTAAAGCCGAAATGCAGTATCCCGAAGGACACATCGGACAGTATGTGAGTCGTTATCAATTGTTATTCGGGGAATATATCCAGTTTCAAGGAAATACCCGTGAAGACGTACGTTTTGGCGCAATGCTTTCTTTAAAAAAATATCCAACCGCGACTGCGAGTATTTTAGTTGATTCACTTTTGTCACTCGATACGGAGTTTATCGCCACCCACACTTTTGCGTCGATTGGTCGGGATGCAGCGCTTAAAAACATTATGCAAAAGCGCTCTAAACTTTTAAGTACAGAAGATAAAGCGCTCAGTCAAATTGATGCTTTATCTGCATTAGAAGATGGGATTGCCAGCGAAACAACACTTTTAGGTGCACATCACCATACGCTCATGTTACTGGCACCCACCAAAGGGCTATTAGAATCGAATATTTTAGAGGCTACGAAGCGTTATGCCAGCACCGGGATTGTCGTCGTCAAAGAAACGCTTGGCCTGGAACCCGCCTTTTGGAGTCAAATCCCCGGGAACCATCATTTGATTACCCGCGCCTCTTTTATTACTTCACAAAATTTTGTAGATTTTTGTCCGCTGCATAATACTCAAAGTGGTTTTCAAGAGGGAAACTTTTTAGGCTCCGCCGTTACTCTTTTAGAAACCCCCTCAAAAACCCCGGTGTTTTTTAATTATCACGCCAAAGGCTCTAAAACCAATCCCTCTAAAGGACATACGGCTATTTTCGGAGGGAATAATGCCGGGAAAACAACGCTCGTTAATTTTTTAGATGCACAGATGGGGCGCTTTGCTGGTCGAAGCTTTTTTATTGATAGAGATGAATCCTCTAAGATTTATATCTTGGCCTGTGGAAATAGTGTCTATAACAAAATTTCTCCATCTACCCCACTTTCCATGAATCCCTTAAAACTGTCGGATACCCCAGAAAATCGCTCTTTTTTAAAACTGTGGTTTGCAACCTTAATTCAAGAAGAACATGAAACGAGCCTTCCCAGTGATATCGCCGAAACGGTGAATGATTGTATTGATTATGCCTTTGAGCAGTTATCTCCAGAATTTAGAACCTTAAGCCATATCAGTCAATTTTTACCAGTAGATTTCCCTCGATGGCCCAACCTTAAGAAATGGCTAAAAGCAGATAACGCACGGATAGACGGGGAATTTCATTGGGTTTTTGATAATGAAGGGGACGCCCTTAACTTTGATTTTGATAAGGTGGGCTTTGATGTCACCTATCTGATGGATTCTACCCACCCCTCAATTGCCACCCCTGTATATTTATATTTAGTGCACCGTATGCGCCAGTGCTTAGATGGCAGACTAACTTCTTTTGTCATTGATGAAGCCTGGCAATTATTTGCTACCCCTTTTTGGATCAAGTGCTTACAAGAATGGCTGCCTACCATTCGTAAAAAGAACGGCCATTTTATTTTTATGACCCAATCCCCAAAGACGGTTACTACCTCCGCCATTCAACATGTGGTCTTAGATAATCTTGCAACCATGGTGGTGTTCCCAAATCCCTTGGCAGACAGAGATACCTACATTGAACATCTCAAACTCAGTGAGTCAGAATATCTGGCGATTAAAGATAATACCCCGGAGTCACGGATTTTTCTTTATAAGCAAGAGCACCACGCCATGCTGTGTAAACTCGATTTGAGTGACTTAAGTGATGTTATTCGCGTGCTTTCAGGAAACACAAAGTCGGTGAAGCTTCTGGATGCGCTTGTACAGGAAGTGGGTGATAACCCTGATACCTGGTTACCTCTATTTTTAGAAAAGAGCCATCAACACCCTACCTACTGCATTCAACGCCCTACGTACCGCGGCCGAAGGTCCGCGGTATCCAGAGATC
>JAUYSE010000180.1 GCA_030696465.1 Legionellaceae bacterium | reverse complement strand
TGAGGATGAAAATTGTTCTTCTACGCTCAGAGGAGTGGCAGGGTCTGGTGTTGGTTTTTTTGTTGCACATACGGTGGCAGTCATTCCCACTATTCGACGTCGTAATCAAATAAAGGCCGAGACGGATATATTAGCGAAGAGCATTGAAAAAAACCTCGAAAAACTAGCTAATTTTGATTATAAAGGCGCCAACAAGGTAACCTGTGACACCATCAACCTACAGGTGAAAAGGGTGCTCACAAAAACACTCACCATGACTTTACCTATAAAGAAGCGAGGAGATGCTGCACTAAATTTAATCGCCATTAAAAAATTAGTGACGGCGATAGATCGGCATGTTTGCGATATGATGAAGACATTAGCGCAAAGTAAGGGGAGAGAGGCATCTAACGTACTCGGAAGAGAAAGAACTTTTTGGAGCAAAAATTTTGCCGAAATTAAAGAAAAACTGATGAATAAAGCGAGTGCTTCGCCAATTGTAGAAATTCCAGCGGGGATGAGTCCTACTTAGTGCTGTTAGAGAGAACCGTGCGCCTTTCAAGGAGAGAAAATGAATCATCTGATATTAATCTTTTTGGGCGCCGGTTGTGGTGGTGTTTCCCGCTATGGAGTGTCCAATGCCGTGTATTGGTTTTTAGGGCGACAGTTTCCTTTTGGTACTTTAGTGGTGAATGCCAGTGGTTCTTTTTTAATGGGTTTGTTGTTCACGCTTATTTTTGAGCGCTTGGATGGGATTGGCCCGCAATTACGATCTTTGCTTTTAATTGGATTTTTGGGGGGATATACAACCTTCTCTTCTTTTTCAATAGAGACACTAAATCTTCTTGAAAATGGTGGATGGTTTAGTGCACTCTTAAATATAGTTCTGAGCGTTTTTTTATGTATTTCTTTGACTTGGCTCGGCGTCATTGGAGGCAGACAGTTATGAACACCATAGAAGTCATCGTAGTCAGAATATACATCATGGAATCCTCACCGCTGCTGAAAGAAATGGTGCATTACTTGAAAAACGAAGCAAAAATTCGGGGAGTGAGTGTTTTTCGGGCGGTGCGTGGATTTGGTGAAACTGGCGAACATACTACTTCACTGTTAGATCTATCGCTTAATTTACCCTTGACGATTGAATTTTTCGATCATAAAGAGAAAGTAGAGCCTGCTTTAGAGCACTTTAGCCAAATCATTAAACATGAACACATTGTGTTTTGGAATGCGCAGGCAAATGTATAAGTTATACTTTGTGTAGCAAGATCTCGAGAGTTGGTGGGAGTAGCGTTATCCCTATAGTTATTATGGTATGGAGTGTCGCGTGGTCGTTGAAACACTAGAGAGAATACAAGGCACCGTCGAGCGCGTGACATTTCATCAAGAAGAATCTGGCTTTTGTGTATTGCGTGTGTTTGTGAAAGGTCACCGAGATTTAGTGACGGTTATCGGTTCTGCGGCCAGTGTAGCTGCAGGAGAAAGCATCGAAGCGCAAGGGCACTGGCTCAATGATAAGCAATATGGATTACAGTTTAAAACCACACAGTTATCCGTCGTCTTGCCCACCAGCTTGAAAGGCATTGAGAAATATCTCAGCTCTGGGATGATTAAAGGCATTGGCGCGCATTTTGCTAAAAAGCTCATTAAAGCATTTGGCGAAGCCGTGTTTGATGTCATTGAGCAGGAGCCACATCGTTTAGCTTCGGTGGAAGGCATTGGCAAAAAGCGTCAAGCACAGGTAGTGGCTGCTTGGTCAGAGCAAAAAGCCATTCGACATATTATGGTTTTTTTGCAATCGCATGGGGTGGGTACTGCACGGGCAGTCCGAATTTATAAAACCTATGGGGATAAAGCTATTGAGCGTGTGCAAGAAAATCCCTATTGTTTGGCCTTAGATATTCGAGGCATTGGATTTAAGACCGCGGATCAGTTAGCAGAGAAGCTAGGTATTGCCAAAGATGCCCCTGTTCGAGCGCAAGCTGGCGTACGTCATGCCTTACAGGCCTTATGTGATCATGGCCATTGCGCAGCCTGGGTGCCGCAATTAGTGGAAGAAAGTCAAAAATTATTAGAGATTCCGGCGGATATTATTGAGCAAGCCATCCATCATGAAGTCGCAGAAGGGCGTTTGATTGCGGAAGAAGCGGCCGGTGCGCGTTGTGTGTATCCGGCGGCTTTATATTATGCGGAAGTGAAGTCGGCAGAGGCTTTATTACAGTTAAATAAAGGGAGCTTGCCTTGGGGGGAGATCGATCTTGAAAAGGCACTTCCCTGGGTAGAGAAACAAACAGGCTTAAGTTTGTCCGTCTCGCAAAAACAAGCAATGGAAACCATTTTGCGATCAAAGCTCACGATTATTACGGGCGGCCCAGGAGTAGGAAAAACCACCTTAGTGAATAGTGTGTTAAAAATACTCGCGGCTAAAAAACAAAATATAGCTTTGTGTGCGCCAACGGGGCGTGCTGCCAAGCGCCTCACAGAAACCACGGGAATGCCGGCCAAAACCATCCATCGCTTATTACAGTTTGATCCCAAAACCTATGGTTTTAAGCATAATAAAGAGAATCCCCTGATATTAGATGTGCTCGTCATGGATGAAGCCTCCATGTTGGATATTGTGCTTTTATATCAAGTTTTAAAGGCTATTCCACCGCGGGCTGCCCTTATTTTTGTAGGGGACCGCGATCAGTTGCCGTCGGTGGGCTCCGGCTCAGTGTTGTCGGATATGATAGCCTCTGGCGTCATCGCGACCGTGCGCTTGACGGAAGTATTTCGTCAAGCGGCGAGCTCCAACATCATTGTGAATGCACATCGCGTCAATCAAGGCTATATGCCCGCGCCGAATGAGGGGCAGCAGAGTGATTTTTATACGATGTATGTGGATACGCCCGAAGAGATTCAACAGCAGTTGTTAGACGTGGTATGTGCGCGTTTACCGCAGCATTATTGTTATAACCCTGTGGCGGATATTCAAGTATTAACACCGATGAAACGTGGCGCACTTGGGAGTCATAGTTTAAATGTTGCGCTGCAACAGCGTTTAAATGGCACATCAGAACCCAAAATCACCCGTTTTGGAGTGACATTTGCACCCGGTGATAAAGTGATCCAAATGACGAACAACTATCAAAAAGAGGTGTTTAACGGCGATATTGGTTTGATTGAGTCTATTGATGTAGAGGCGGGAGAGATAAGTATTCGTTTTGATCAGGATACAAAAATATATCAAGTGTTTGAGTTGGACGAAATCAATTTGGCCTATGCTATCAGTATTCACAAAAGTCAGGGCTCAGAATTCTCGGTAGTGGTTCTTCCTATTTCAATCCAACATTTTACGCTGTTGGCTCGAAATTTATTATACACAGCGATTACGCGTGGTAAAAAATTAGTGGTTATGGTGGCGCAGAAAAAAGCAGTAGGAATGGCAGTGAAAAATAACAAAGAGGCTAATCGCTTGACGCGTTTGACGGCGCGGTTGTGTGGCGAATGATCAACACCGCAATTTGCAAGATTGATTTTGAGCATGGTAGTATGTCGCCCATTGACGTATAGCTGAGGTATAAAGATGTCTACCACTACTTGGGCGGATATCCTGGGCAATGAAAAATCACAACCTTATTTTCAAGCGATTTTACAATTTATTGCGCAAGAAAAAACGGCCGGAAAAATTATTTATCCCGCCGATGATGCAATATTCAGTGCTTTTAAAGAAACCCCTTATGATCAAGTGAAGGTCGTGCTTTTAGGGCAAGATCCTTATCATGGGCCCGGACAAGCACACGGGCTTTCTTTTTCGGTTCAGCCGGGTGTAAAACCACCGCCCTCCTTGAAAAATATTTTTAAAGAATTAAACGCTGATTTAAATATACCTATACCCGCTCATGGGCACTTAAAGAAGTGGGCGAATCAAGGGGTATTATTGTTAAATACCTCGCTGAGTGTAGAGCAGAGTCAGCCACAGTCGCATTCCAAAATAGGCTGGACTACGTTTACAGATACGGTGATTCAAAAATTAAATGATTATCCGCAGCCATTAGTATTTTTATTATGGGGAGCGCACGCACAAAATAAGATGAGTTTAATTCACAATACATCGCATCTTGTATTAACGGCAGCGCATCCCTCGCCATTCTCTGTGCATCGAGGTTTTATCGGTTGTCGCCATTTTTCAAAAGCGAACACATTTCTACAATCGATAGGGCGAGAGCCGATAGATTGGGTATTATAATTCAAAAAAGTACAGGAGTTCTTTCTCTAAAAATAGGATAGAGCTTAACAACATCCACAAGTAAAAAACCCCTTCGAAGTAGTGCTAGGTTCATTCGAAGTAGCGCTAGGTTCATTAGACTCGATTTTGATGGGGGTCTTTGGAGGTGGCGGCATGAAAGAGCAAGAGTATTCAGCTGTTGTTCTGGGAGAACGCGGTGTAGCGGCTCGAGGGGGCATTACAGAGGGGTCTTGTGGTGCTTCTAAATTGGGGGTGGTTGCAGGGAGCGAGTCAAGCTGTTCGGCTTGAGCATTGGCTGCGCACGTCATTATGTGCTGTTCTACCCAGCCGTCTGCGCGTACTTGTGAAGGCAAGAAAGGGGTAGCGTCTTTATAGGGTACTTTTGCAACCGTTAATGCGGTTATAATCGACATTTTTTGTTCATCAAAAATTTTCTGGCGCTCCGCATCCGTTTTGAATAAGGGATATATCGATTGCCAGTCTTCCCAAGAACGGAGGTCATCAGGTATCAAGATACGCTGTTGAATAGCTGCTGGAGGCACTAAACGAGGGATTTCTTTGCCTTCTGCTGCCATTTTCTTTTTATAGTGCTTGTTTCGTTGCGCACAATCTTCGTAATAGTATTGGTTGTTCGCCAGCGAATACGCACAGAGTTGCATAAGACTGGGATTCTGGGCAAGGCTGAGTAAACCAGTTTCATCAGGCGCATTGAGAGAAACAGGGGGGAAATCGGGTTGATTGAATAGTAGGGCTGTTTCGTAGAATGCTTTTACGAGCAGACAAAGTACAGTTGACCAATTTTCAGCAAGGGTCATGATGGCGCTTAATAATACATAATTAACCTCGATTTCGCCGAGAATATAACCTTTGGTTTTTAAGCCCTCTAGTATTGCGTCATACGTATTTTCTGTAGATGAAAGAAAATTTGCGAGGGATTCCAGCGTGGGTTGATGATTGAATCTTTTCTCTTTTTTTATAGAGAGCATCCAAGTATATAATTCTTGGCGTTGTTCTAAAGTGCCTCCCATCCATTCTTGAAAAAAGCATTCGATTGTCTCTAGGTGAGGAGTAATTTTAGTATCAAATGTTAGCTCGGGCATGGTGATGTATTTAAAAGTGGATAATTTTGAGCATTATAATACATATATGATATATATGCATCCAAAAAAAACAGAACGGCAGCCATTCTCGCCCAACCCCAAAATGCTGTTTTGTTACCACTGATATAATTAGGCGAGAATTACTTACAAAATCGAAAGTCGAGGAATAGTTACCATACAACTATTCCTCTGAAAGATTTGATAGTTTTTATTTTGAAAACTCTTCAAAGGCTTGTAAAGCATCTGCCGCGTACATCAGAGAGGGCCCGCCCCCCATATAAATAGCCATGCCGAGTGTTTCTAAGAGTTCAGCACGAGAGGTTTTTAATTGGACCAATGCTTGAGCATGAAAGCCAATACAGCCATCACAACGGGCGGCGACGCCAAGTGCAAGCGCAATGAGTTCTTTGGTTTTAACATCAAGAGCGCCTGCTTGTGTCGCTGCTTTTTTGAGCGCCCCGAATCCATTCATCAGATCGGGCATTTCTTTTCGTAGTTTTGCCACGGATTCTGAAATATCTTTGGTGATTTCTTTGTACTCTTTACTCATGGTTTTTTTTCTCAATAAGAGGAAGTAAATTCATTGTATAGCGCTTAACTTATAAGCACAAGAATCTGTCCCTCATCTATCATTACTCATTGCTTGCAACAAAACTCCTCCTATATACTTACGCTCCATGGAAATTGAATTGAGTCCACATCATATGCTAATCAAAGAGATCATCTATTCATGAAACAAGAAGATGCCTTTAATTTATTAAAAATGGGGAAAAATATTTTCCTTACCGGCGCTGCAGGCTCAGGTAAAACGTATTTATTAAACCAATATATTCGCTACCTTAAAGACCATCATGTAAAGGTGGCAGTAACTGCCTCTACAGGTATTGCGGCAACTCACTTGCAGGGTACAACGATACACTCGTGGTCTGGAATTGGGGTGAGAGATACACTCACTCAACGAGACTTAGAATTACTCCTGAAAACCAGTCGGATCAAAAGCAACTATAAAAAAACGAAGGTCCTTATCATTGATGAGGTATCTATGTTGCATAAGCACCAATTAGATATGGTAGATTTAGCCGCACGTTATATCCTTTATAACGATAAAGCTTTTGGTGGGATACAAGTGATTCTCTGTGGTGATTTTTTTCAGTTACCGCCGGTATCTTCTGGTCCATTGATGGAAGAAAAGCTCTTTGCGTTTGAAGCTGCCGCCTGGAATACAGGCGATTTCCAAATTTGTTATTTGTCTGAGCAACACCGACAGGGAAATGATGCATTACTAGATGTTCTCAATGATATACGTAGTGGCACTGCGGGGGAACATACAAAAGTTCCTTTACGCACTCGATATAAAAAAGAACCGGAAGGGTTCACCAAAGCAACCAAACTCTACTCACGCAATATTAATGTAGATACCATCAATGAGCGAGAGCTTGCGGATATTCAAGGACCAGAAAAAACATTCACGATGGCAACTGATGGCTTTAGTGCTTTGGTTGAGGGGCTTAAAAAAAGCTGTCTTGCTGCAGGACAACTAAGGTTAAAAATTGGTGCTGAAGTGATGTTTGTTAAGAATGATAATGCCGCTCGGTATGTGAATGGGACGCGTGGAGTGGTCGTCGGATTTGAGAAGAATGCAGGTTGGCCGGTTGTTAAAACGTATGATGATGTCATCATCGTGGCTTACCCAGAAGAATGGAAATATGAAGAGGGAGGGACCGTTCGTGCCACCATTAGACAGATTCCGCTTCGGTTGGCCTGGGCTATTACCATTCATAAAAGCCAAGGAATGACATTGGATGCGGCGGAGATCGATTTAGGCGATGCATTTGAGCCTGGCATGGGATATGTCGCTTTATCAAGGGTGCGTAGCTTAACGGGTTTAAAATTAATGAACTTGAATGAAATGGCCTTAACCGTACATCCTAAGATCCTTCAGCAAGATAAAAGCTTTATGGAGAGCTCTGAGGTTTTAGAGCAGTATTTACAAAATTTACCAGAAGAAGAAAAGGAACAATCCCATCAAAAAACTTTGATAGAGCGTTTTGAGGGGAGTACCATAATGGTTCCAAAATCCGTGAAAAAAATAAAAAAAATAACCGTTCCTACGCACATGATCACTCTGGCTTTGTTAAAAGAAAATTTATCGATTGACGCAATAGCGGAGAAGCGAGAATTATCTATTGGCACAATAATTAGTCATCTCGAGAAACTTAAAGGTTTAAAACAGCTAGACAGCGCTTCTATTAAGCATCTTAAGGATGCTATTTCGAAAGAAGAATTTCAGGTTATTTTTGCTGAGTTTGAAAAATCAGAAAATGGCGCCTTGCAACCGCTGTATGAGAAATTTGAGGGAAAATATTCTTATGTTGTTCTTAAAATCGTAAGATTATTTATGAGTTAATGGTGGTTTAGGGGGGGCAGATGGGGGGCTTTCTGATTTCTTTGTTTTAAAGATGCTTAAATTAATCTTTTGCTGAGCCACTATAAGGCGTTGTTGTAAGTCATCTCTGGAGCACACATCGAGAAGTGTATGGATCGTGTTTAATTTCATGGAGGTAAATGGAATTAATAACAAGTAAAAAAACTGTCGTATCCCTCTCACAATGGCATTATCATGAATACTGGACAGTACTTTGTTTTGAAGACAAGCGTATCCGTTGATAAAGGCATCTGCACCTTTCAAAGAGAGCTTAATGGTGTCAATCTGATACTGTTTTAATGCGTTTTTCTTGCTCGTGCTTAGCTTATCATGATGGAGTTTATGGCAACTCAGTACGAATATAATAATAGCTTGCTGAAGCTCAGTATTGTTTTGTAAGGTGTCCGATTCCTCTTTTGATAATACGATTTTCTCTTGCTTCAGTAGTTCGATAACAAAACTAAAAATATCTCCGGATACTGTCTGAAATGCTTTCTTATCTATGTTTTTAATTTTTTCAGTAAGCGCGATAATTTTTTTTGTATACGCTTTGTTTGAGGTCGGATTTTTTTTTAAAGCAGTGACTTTTTTGAGACAGTCTTTGAAAGCAACTAATTTCTCGCTGGGGGGCGTTAGAGCGGTGATCTGCTGATGGAGATAATCTTCCAGATCTTGTAAGGTATCTTGCTCTTGAAGCGTAAACGTTTTCCTCACATTCTGCGCATCCAAAGGACGAACTGGTGAGCAGGTAAAATAACTGCGCTCTCCTGATTGATGAAACTGTTCAATTTGTACATCCGTTGGAGAGACTAAAAACTCATTTTCATAAGAGAACATAGAAAGAGGGGCAATATATTTTCCGCGCAAATTTTTAAAAGTAAAATGCACGTTACTATAAGGCTTATAAAGCTCTTTATGATGAAGGGCGGTATATTGCCACATCTGGTTTAACTCGTCATGCGTTAAGGTTCTCCTTTCATTCGGTTTTATGTTCTTATTAAGGTTGTTTCGATGAGTAGAAGAAACCTTTAGACTTTTAATCGTTGCGTTTGAATTATGGGTGGATTTCGAGATATAAAATATTTTGTGAGGAGTAACGATGTAGGCAGTGCCATACTTTAAATGAAATGTTTTCAAATTATCCATGGTGGGGGTAATCTGACTGCTTAATATTTCACAACCATCCACGGTGGTACTGACGAAGCCTGATAAGCTTATCACTCCCTTCTCAGTTGCGGCACGAATACGGTTTCGATGCTCATTGAGGTCGAAAAGGTTTTCATAACGATGGGATTCTTGAATATTGGTTTCTGGAAGTTTGCTTAAGCCACTGGCACACATCACCGAGTGAAGAAGGACGTCACGAATAGGGGTGTAAACACCATAATACGGGTGAATATTTCCACGCATAAAACCATTCATAAATGCACTCTTATTTGTGGTATATAAATTAATCGCAAGCATTTCGGACTTTCTCAACTCAGGATACATTTTTTAAAGTTTTTTATAAGGTGCGTAGCCACAATCCCAAGAAAAAAGATTTGATTTATCTATAGATTCACTCTGATGATATCGATAGTAATGATTGAAATCCGTTTCAGTAAAGTTTAAATGCTCAAAATTTGCATATTTAAGTATCTTGCTGAGGTTATAACGGGTTCCATCCTGGAGCAAAATATATTGTTCGTTTTGTAGATATACAAGCTGATACTGATTAGTTTGTAGAAGTTTTCGGGTTAATTCTTCTAGTTGCAACGTATAAAGAGACTTCTGTAAAGGGCCTTGTGTCAAAATACGTTCGGTCGGATGTTTTTGTTTTTCACATTGATAGATCAGCCCCCATTCACCATAAGCAGCGGCTTTCTGCTCTATCTTCTTCAGGTCATCTTCTTGCAGTTTCTTAGTGTGGACTATTTTTAGGATTGCTTCCCAGTCTTGTTCATTCAGTGCATTTTCTAGAGTAATAGAGGAGGTGGGACTTGCTGCGTATACCATTTTTATCTCATCTGGAAATCTACGGCTTAAATCATTGGCGACAATGGATAATCGTACGGTAAACTGTTCATGAGCTTCCGGGTACCATGTTGGATTTTTCTGAATTTTCTTAATCATCATTCGTAAAATATCTTGATAGAAATAAGTTTTCCCTGCGATTGATACACCAAAACGAGCGGATAAACCCGCTTCAAGATGAGCCCTATCATAAAATAAGTGTATAACATCACCATGTAGGAGTGCTTCCGGACTTTTGAGTATTTGCTCACAAAATGCATCCAAGCTCGGAATGCCAGCGATAGCACCATACGGACCATACTTTATTCCGGCAATTTTACACAATCTATTCAACCCCCTCCAGGTTTGTTTTCTGATGTCTGTTGGTCTATATCCAGGGACAGACAACAACTTATTGGAGGCTTTGTTTAAGGTGATTTGTTCAATGACTTTAACAACATGATCGAGTTTGTCTATGAGTGATGGATGGTTGGGAGCAATTACTATATCTTCAACCTCTGCAGTGTCACACTGGCATGCCACTTTGATGTGCTGAATCATTCGTTTGCTGTGTTTTTCATACGCTTCCTTCTGGCGCTGATAAGCATTCACGCCGTACTGTGATTCGTTATTTGGCATTAAGCGAATTGTTTCGAGTCCATCATCAAAAGCATGGTAAATCGCGTCACGAAGCGCTATGTTACCGCCACTGTTACGCACGATCATTTCACGCTTAGTTGCATTATTGGTAAATAAATAACGGATAACCTCAGGGGTCGCTAAGTCAGTAATGAGCGGATCAAGCAACATTTTTCGATTTAAGGCAGCGCTGCCAAAAAATGATTGATTATAATATTTATCGTTACATATTTTGACAATTTTTTTAATGTTAGCCTTTATTGCTTCCGTTTCTGGTGCAGGATCCTCTTGCTTCAGCTGATCAAGCATGTCATGGATGTTCATTGTGGGCTGACTTTTTTGGTCTATTATATATCTTATTGTAGTTTACGTGGGAGTTTTCGCAAAATTAGCACGACCTATCCGAGCCGCGCGCGGC
>JAUYSE010000146.1 GCA_030696465.1 Legionellaceae bacterium | reverse complement strand
GATTAAATTTAACTCATTAATGCTGTTGTTCGATCCTAATACCATTTTGACAATTTCCCTACCGCCCTCATGGAAGTAGTTTTACCTTATTTTTGTCTCATTGTCGCTGGCACAGAGGGCTTGTATTCTTCCTGCTTCTTGAGCCCTTCTATATCCCTCGCTAAAACCGTTTGAGGCACTCTTCCATGGGGAGTCCAACAACGGTGCTTTGGAAAGATCAGGTAAATTTATAGCAGAACTTACATTGCCCATGAGCATTAAAAATAGTGTTACGATTAGTAAGTTAAATTTGTTCATGTAAAGTCTCCAACTAATTAATTAACGTCTAGTTCAACTGAAACACCATCGTCAGTTTCGCCACTAACATGACCAGAACCATCCCATTGCCCATTAAAATCATAATTATTTCCGTGTTCATCCATTAGCTCTCCACTCACCTCTCGTTCACCATTATTTGAATAAATGGTTCCTTCTACTTGCTTTCCATTTTCATCCTCACCAGAAACATCGTATATGTGATCAGATGCATAACAATTGGCATAGAACAGTACAATGATGAATATTAAAATCTTTCTCACTTTATGAACCTTTCACTGTTGAATTAATTAGTAGCAAACATTGTTATGACAATGTACACCTGATCGAGGATTGCCAGCCCTATGCCTTTGCACGTAAGTACCATTTTTCTTGAAATACGGTCTGACAGTATGCGTTCTACCATAGCTAGAGCTATATTTGGGAGACTTGTATCTATAGCTATAACCTCTAGCATGCGATATACAATTAATTTGTATAAGAAACAGAGCGATGCTAAGTAACACTATTTTTAATTTCATTAACCACCTCAACAACCTGACCGAAATTAAAATAGTTACTTCCAATTATTATTGTTTTGTCGAAACTACTTCCATTAGTTTGTGGAAAGAAACTACTCACCTAGAATGATCTTAATTTGACCATGAAGAGCAATACTAAGAACTTCCAAAACATATGTCAAGAAAAAGCATAGGATTCCTAAGTATCGTCAAGAACGAAAAACTTAGATTCTCTAAGTATGTTACTTAAATATAAATTTATCTTCAATGGATTCACCCATAGCCAAAAGACTAAAAGAAGCCAGATTAGCCGCTAAAATCTCTCAAAAAAAATTGGGTATTGCTGCAGGGATGGATGAATTTTCTGCCAGTGCAAGAATGAATCATTATGAACTAGGAAGACATACCCCTGATTATTCAACTTTAAAACGCATTTCAGAAATTTTAAATATATCTCCAGCCTATTTTTATACTGAAGATGATCGATTAGCAGAAATAATAAAGATTTATAAAAAACTTACTAATGATCAACAAGAGTATTTTCATAGCTCCATAGTTAGTGAGTATACTTAGTGACTCAATTTGTAAAATATCACTTCAGATAAGGCTTTATCTGCTTTTCAATCTCATAAATGACTTCGTTGATTTTTACTCGGAAAGGATCGTTTTCACTTAAAGTGTCCCAAATAAGATCTTTATCAGACTTTTCTATGTTGCCTTGTTCTGAGTACGGTTTGATTGCTTCAAGATAATTTACAGCAGCAAAGTAAAGCTGAGATTCAAGTTTAAATAGTTGTTTAAAATGAGTACGTAAATCTTCATCCCATAGTACCTCGCTTTCTATCAAGCTTTCTAGAAGGATAGGTCTTACTTGGGTTAAATTTGACCATCTTTGCTGATATGTATGAGTTTTCTCTTGATAGGATTTCTCCTGAAGACTCATGTTCATCGACTCCTCAGGAGAAAATTTTGGATATTCATTACCCAATATGGCTGGACGCCTAAATTGGTCGATCGACTCTCTATATTTATACAGGTTAATTAGCATCGATTTTGCTAAATTGTAGTTTTGGCTTCCTTTCAGTTGCCTTTTCCATGTGTGTAATCCTTGCAATGCAACATAAGCACCAATTGACAAAGTAATTATTGTCGCAACGTCTTTAATATTTATGAGGGTTAAATTTTCGAAGCACATGGATAATACCTACTATTCATTAACATAATCAAAGACTCAGCTCACTATGAGAGCCTAACCTTACCAATTGCAATGTTTCCGTATCTGGCTTGCGATAAATTAAAACTAAATCAGATTTTACATGACAATCACGATGATCCTGCCAATTATTAGATAGCGCATGATCCCTGTGTTTAGCTGCAAGTGGTTCATCTCGTGCTAATGTATCAATAATCTCAACAAAGAGAGTGCTGAAGACAGCTTTGTGTTTACCTTTTATCTCACGCTTATAATCACGTTTAAATTGGGTCGTGAACTCAATCGTCCTCATTATTTAAATCATCCATGAGCGATTGAACGGTTTTAAACGATTTTAACTGGCCGCGTCGGGCTTCCTTCATCGCATTGATAGTTTTTTGGTTTGGAATAAGAGGTTCAAAAGGCAACGCATGCTCTTTAGCTATGCGCGTTAGCAACATGCGGAACGCATCAGATACAGTTAACCCCATTGATGCAAGCACGGCTGAAGCCTCTTCTTTAATATGCTCATCAATTCTTGCTCTTACCACCGCATTAGTAGTCATTATATTTCTCCTATCTATGAGCTACATTGTAGCACAAAATTCATACTCGTGCGTATCTATTCGCATTCTTTCGTTTATGGTAGGATATGCAACGTTGGGTAATATTTTGGGTAAGCTTCGAGTCCATATTATTTTAGCTAAATATAATCAATAAGTTACATACTGGTTCGATTCCGGCCCTGGGCACCATATTACAGATTAAGGAATGGGTCTCCCCCAATTCCGCATCTCATTTCCCATCAGTCTGTTATACGTTTTTGAAGTATTTACTCATGTTCGCACGCAGTGCTTTATTTGCCTCTTAATGTGTAGTTCAATCTGTTTATTTCTTCTGAATAACTCCCTTTATGTTGCGCGCAAAAAAACACCGAGGTTATTTAATGATGTGTCGCCCGTAGGACTTGAGTTGCTTCCACAGAAATAATCTCCTCGCCTCCGCTGAACATACAATAACTGCTGAAATAAGAGTAGCGAGGATCCATAGCATACTTAAACAACGCTTTCGTATGGATCTTCACTACTCATTTTCCGTGCCTTATTGACCTCTTTACGCGGTGAAGATGACGAGATTGAGGTATAACAGAGGGCAGAAATTCCTTTTATGTAATGGAGCAGCCATTCCCGCCCAACCGCAAGACTCTACCAACAACCCCTACTTGATCTAAATTTATCCAATTCAGTAGGAAATGGTCTATAATGTGAGCATATAGATTAAAAATGGGTGATTTATCATGATAAAACGTGTAGTTGTCTGCCTAGCGGCCTTTATAATGTCTCTCGCTGCGATTGCGGATGCAGCAGAACTCACATCCTCACATTATACTACTCCTACTCATAACGCGAACGTGTTAGCGTCTAATGGCACATTTGTGTTTAACCCTCGCACCCATAAATATTACGCGATTAGTGGAAATGGCACCGTAGTTAAACAGGGCAGAGCCTCTGGTGGGCGTGCTTATTGTCCAGATATTAGACGCAGTTGTCGAACGCCCTCTGGAGCCTATCGCGTAATCTCTAAAGGTGGGGCTGGTTGTCGCTCTTCACGCTACCCGGTCGGTCGCGGTGGGGCCCCCATGCCATATTGCATGTTTTTTAGTCAATACTATGCCGTACATGGCTCTTATGATGTTCCTAATTACAATGCCAGTCATGGCTGTATTCGGGTACGCCCCAGTGATGCACGTTGGTTAAGTAATAATTTTATGAAACCAGGTACACGCGTCATTGTAAAACCGTATTGAGGGATAAACATAACTGCGATATGATGCAGAACACACAGAACGAAGAGCGCTTATCACGTCCCATCTATGAAATACATTCGCTCGTGGCTACTATATTGTATCTTTTGCCTCAACCTTAGCTATGCCTCCATCAATACCAATACCGTGACAACGCCAAATCAACCCCCCGGTATTAAAAATTTTGCTACAAGCCAAACCCCTGGCCCTTTTTATTCTTTTGGGCAGTTCCTCGTTAACAAAGGTCAAGCTCAGCTTTATGTCTATCCCAATATAACCAAAAATGAAAATCAACAATATAATTCAGTGAACCTTTATGGAGTCTATGGACTCACTGATCATGCTTCTATCTTATTTAACATC
>JAUYSE010000062.1 GCA_030696465.1 Legionellaceae bacterium | reverse complement strand
AAAAAAAGACGGCTTTATTACAGTAAAATCATAATCTCGGGTTTGAAACGCGAGTGTGGCTAAATACTCTAATTCTTGAGGGACCACGAAGGTTGTGCCTACAAAAGCAAAGTGTAATTGGTTCAGCAGCATACCTTGTTGTACATCATTTTGAAAAGAGCGATCGCTATACCATTGATTGCTTAATGCTTGTTGATAACGCACTTCCGAAAACTGACCATCTTCTTGAAATTGAGGGATATGTACGATAGTTTGATTAACCTGAGGCGTTCCGATAAAAAATCCTGCTTTTTGTGCGGATTGAACGCTCGCTGTTTGCAGGATCATCTCATCTACTACTCGAGATTTTAAATGTTTTTCAGCTGTTGCCGTAAGTGGTTCATGTTGCTGCGCGAGGCGATATTGCCGTTCAAAATCAGTTTTAGAAATCTCTGTATGGTTTACAGTCGCTAATGCGTCAGATTGTTGACGACTTTGAAAATAGTAATCTACACCAAATAAAGTAAACGTAAGCGCCACAATAGAAACCACAACCCAGGCAATAACTCCTTGTAATCGCTCATTTAATTTCTGTAGCATAGATACCCTTCCATAAAAAAAACGCGCCCTGAGGCGCGCTTATATTGGCGGAGTGGACGGGGCTCGAACCCGCGACCCCCGGCGTGACAGGCCGGTATTCTAACCAACTGAACTACCACTCCTGCAATTGTGGTGGGTGCTGTAGGGATCGAACCTACGACCCTCGCCTTGTAAGGGCGATGCTCTCCCAGCTGAGCTAAGCACCCAAAAAATCATTTAGCCCTCTTGAACAGCTTCTTTCAACAGCTTACCAACTTTGAACTTAGCAACCTTTCGGGCTGGTATATTGATGTCTTTACCAGTCTGTGGGTTCCGACCTGATCTTGCTGCACGATGCGCAACAGTAAAAGATCCAAAACCAGTTAAGGTTACTGTCTGTCCGTGTTTTAGACTATGCTTAATAACATTAAGTATAGCGTCTAGAGCACGATTGGCTTCGGTTTTTTTCAAACCTGCTTCGTTTGCGATAGCATCCACTAGTTCTGATTTATTCATCGTATCCTCGATCTTGTTATATTGACCTAGTTGTATATTCAACAAACACCCGACTAAGTAACAACTTCCTTGATTGCCCTTAGGCGCTACCGGACAACGACTTGAAATATACTCAATATTAATTTTGCTGTAAACCCTTTTTTTCGCTTTTTATGCATATTTCTTCTTTTTTTTTGTTTCGGTGCATAAAACCTGACTAAGACGTATCATATCCATACGAAATCTTATATTATTTAATAAATGTATTTTTATCTGGAGCTGCTTTATGCGTTATGAATTACTGAATGATCTTCCAAATTCAGAGAATAACCCTTGTTGTATTATCGGGATTTGTACAGATACCCCCTTACCCTCTCTATTTACGGATCTTGATACTCAATACCAAGGCTTACTTTCTAAGTTGTATCTTCAATTGAAACAAAAAGGCGATTGGATAGAGCAAGCTGACTGTCACGGTCAAACCTTAGTACTGATACATTGTGGTAGTGCCCCCAAATTTCAGCGCACAGAATTTCGTAAATGCATGCAAACTATTGCTGCCCTACCTCAAACAAAACGCTTAGAAACACTTACACTTTGTTTGCCTCGTATAGCCAATACCTCTCTCGAGGAACAACTTGAATATACAATACTCGATCTAGATTGGTCTTTTTATCAATATCAAGCCTTTAAAAGTAAACCAACTTCTTTAACGACACAGTGCATACGCGTATATCTTCCAGATGCCTCTCGTCTTCAAGAAACCCTCTCTATTGCGGAAGCTATTCGAACCACTCGAGTGTTAGCGGATTTACCCGCTAATGTGTGCACCCCACATTATATGGGGGAGCAGGCCCTAAAATTAGCCCAAGACTACCCCTCTGTCTCCTGCCAGGTCCTCAATAAGACTGAAATCGAAAAACTCGGCATGGGCGCTTTATTGGCGGTTGCACAAGGCAGTCAAGAACCTCCTGTCTTCATTACCTTAGAATATACGCCTGCGCAAGCACAAAACGCACAGCCTATTGTGTTAGTGGGGAAAGGCGTCACCTTTGACTCCGGGGGGCTCTCTATAAAACCCGCCAACTTTATGGATGAAATGAAATATGATATGACAGGCGCCGCCAGTGTTCTTGGCATTATCCAAGCCTGCGCCGCATTACAACTTCCTTTGCATGTGATTGGTTTAATGCCTTGCACAGAAAACTTACCCGGCAATCACGCCTGTAAGCCTGGCGACATTATTAAAACGATGTCTGGCCAAACCGTAGAAATTCTCAATACAGATGCAGAAGGACGCTTAATTTTGGCAGATGCCCTCACCTATGCGGAACGTTTCAACCCTGAATGTGTCATTGATATTGCCACCTTAACAGGTGCCGTGATTGTCTCTTTAGGAAACGTACACTCTGGGTTGATGACCTCAGACGATACTTTGTGCCAAGAACTGGTAAGCGCAGGGAAACAAGTCGGCGATACCGTATGGCGCCTTCCGGTAGAAGAGGCCTATAATGATGCCTTAGATAGTCCGCTTGCCGATATGATTAACGCGGGATTTGACAGAACTGCGGGTAGCATTACCGCCGCTTGTTTCTTGGCAAAATTCACCCAAAAATACCCACATGTGCATCTTGATATTGCGGGCACAGGATGGATTTCTGGTAAACAACGTAAATCTACCGGCAGACCAATACCCTTACTGATTCGCTGGTTACGAGATAAAGCCCATGCGCGTTGATTTTTATTTATTAAAAGCCTCAGACCCTTGCCATTTTTTCTGCCGTTTTCTCGAAAAAATGGCGACGCTGGGGCATTCTGTTTTTTTATTTTCGGCAGATTTAGATTTTCTTGAAATGCTCAATGATCAATTATGGACCTTCAAGCCAGAGAGCTTTATTCCACATGAACTATATGTGGATGCTCAGCAGTCTGCGCCTAAAGCGCCCATTGTTCTGAGCACACGACAACCAGATACACGTTGGACCGATATTTTAATAAATTATACGGCTAGTATTCCCGATTTTGCCCAGCAATTTTCGCGGATTATTGAAATTGTTCCCGAAGAAGAAACCCTTAAATCTTTAGCCCGTGAGCGTTATAAACAATATCAACAGCGCAATTATGCAGTACAAATGCATACTTTGGATTAAATTTCTCTCAATTCTGGAGTGATTGCACTCGTATTTCTGGGCGCAAAATTAAGTGCTTTTTTACCCAAAATAGGAATACACGCTAAAAATATAAGACAAGCCCCTAAGAAAATATCGTATTCAAGTTGTGAGCCATACATCATTGCAGAGGGTGGTGTAAAACTCACGATAAGCGCAATATTCACTCCTAGTAAACCAAAACAAGCTGCGATTGCTATAAATTTATGCGTTTTGGTTTTTAAAACTTGTTTAATAGCACCAATAAACATTAGAAAGTACATCAGCAAATACATTTGTGTCGCCAGTGTCAACATTAACCAATAACAAGTATTAATCATCGGAAATAATAAAAACAGCATCGAAAGCATAGAGACGCCACCGGCCTGTAGTAATAATAATTTCCCGGTAATTTGTGTATCGGTTTTACGAGATGAGGGGCGATAATCTTTTTGCGCAAATAATAGCCCCTGTATTGGTGATAATAACCAACTATTTGCACAGCCTATACATCCAATCATAATCAGTATATTAATCGGCAATGCGCCACTATCTAACTGTATTTGTGTAAAAAATAACTGAATCAGCTCAGGGATACTGCTAATTAAATTTAAGTGTTGCGCGGGAATAAACATCGCGAGGGTTAATGAGCCTACCAACATTGTCACAAAAATAACAATAACGGATATAGCGATCGCTTTCGTAAAAGCATTCGGCTCACTATTATTTATATGCACCGCCGCCATTTCTATGCCACAAAAAGATAAAATAATCGCAGTTAAAGAACCCCATAAATTATTTTGCTCGGCTGGTGGAGTTAAATGCACCACATGCGGATGATATAAGGACCAAATGCAACCAATAATGAGAATCAGTATAAATGGCAGAAATATCCCAAATATGGAACAAAAAGTATTGAGTTTATTAGAAAGATGAAACCCTCTTATATTAATCCACGTTAAGGTCCAAATAAGCGTGTTAATAATAAGGAAGAGTAAATATTTATTATTTGCCAGATTTGGATCAACGCAATATAAAAACATCCCCCCAATAAAACTGAGAAAAGTAGGGTATACCATGATGTTTTGTATCAGCTGTAACCATATGGCGATAAAGCCTAAGTGCGTCCCTAAGCTTTGTTTGACCCAACCATAGATACCTTCTGCAGACTGTTTAGAAAACCAATTAGATACAATTGCACAGGGTAATAAAAAGAAACATAAAGCTAAACCAAAATATAAAAATATCGCATCCCCCATCAGGGCAGCTGCAGGTAAATTACGGATACCATCCACAGAAGCAATGGTGATAAATGCCAGATTAAGAGTGGTTAACTTTCGCATGAAAACCTCAGTGTATTGCTAAATATAGGTGAATATTGTTGTCATCTCAAATTGTGCAATCAATAATCATTCATGCGTCGGCCTGATAAAAGAGTTCTAATCTTTGGTGATAATCCCAGATTAATTTTCATAATTCAAGAATAATTTACGCATATCAAGAATTCCTCCATGGATTCCATCTTCTCTGTGCGCTTTTTAGGATTAGTGAAACAGGTTATCAATATCAACCTAAATTAAGTGATGAAAATACGATAATAGCGGACTGGTTGTTGCGTTTGGCCCAGAACCAGCGTAATTGGGGTTTTGGCTTATGTTTTTTATACCTGCGCAATGTGAAGGGATACGCCTGGAATCACAAACGTGTTTATGAGTCTAAAGGAGCGTCTCTTTAAAAAATCTCGGAAACATAGTTGATTACGAAATCATTTCTATTTGTTCCTCTCCTAACAATATTCGTAATTGCGTGAGAATAGAGTCAGAAAGCGAGACTTTAAAAGAATCTGGTAATTTCAATACCACTCTGGCAGAGGTGTTTTCATAAGCGATTTGAATAGGACAATCACCAGGTTCTTGATGACATAATTTTTTAATATCAGGTAATAAACTACTTTGATCTGCCTTTAAAGTTAAACGCAAGGTTTGAATAAATTGTCCCCGCGCTTCTTCTATGCTCAGTATTTGCAAACCAGCCAATTTAATCCGTCCATTATAGGTATCAATAGAAACTTCTACTTGTATAACTAACATCGTTCCGGCAAGCAGATGCGTTGCATTTTTTGCATATAACTCATCAAAAATCAGAACCTCAATATTCGCCGAACCATCCTCTAATTGTAATAAATAGAAGGGTTTTCCGCGTTTTGAGGTCATCATGCGTAAAGCTTTCAACTGCACACAAATCCAAGCTTTTTTAGATTTTTGTGGGTGCAAAGAACTAATTTGCATGATTTTACCTGGCCACTCTGCCGCATATTGATCCGCCGGATGACCCGACATATAAAAACCCAAGGCTTCTTTTTCATACTGCAATTGTTCTTTTGGTGACCAAACTGCATTGAGGGTGTTGGTGTGAGACTCCGTAGTGTCTATCGTCGCAAACAAATCACCCTGTCCACTCTGTATGTTTTTCTGAAAACGCTCCGCTGATTTCATGGCAGAATCTAAAGAAACCCAACATTGCGCCCGACTATTTCCAAAGCAATCCATGGCGCCACTTTTTATGAGAGCCTCTAACACCCGTTTATTCATTTTACGCAGATCTATTTTTTGACATAAATCTTGTAGATCTTGGTATGCACCCATTTTTTCACGAATATCTACCAAGGCCGCACTAGATTCGCCAACCCCTTTAATGGCCCCCAAACCAAACAATATCGTATGCGGATCAAATACCGTAAAACGATAGTGCGCACGATTAATATTGGGCGCTAATACTTGTAAACCCATACGTTTACATTCAGCTACTAAACCGGTTAACTTATCAGTATTATCCATATCTGCAGACAAGACAGAGGCCATAAACGCCGCCGGATAATGTGTTTTCAACCATGCGGTTTGATAGGCAATTAAAGCATAGGCGGCCGAATGTGATTTATTAAAACCATAACCTGCAAATTTTTCCATCAAATCAAAAATATGTCTGGCGACTTCTTCCTCTACGCCACGGTTAACAGCCCCTTCCGTAAAGATAGTACGTTGTTTTGCCATTTCTTCTGGTTTTTTCTTACCCATCGCACGACGTAACATATCCGCCGCACCCAGCGTATATCCCGCTAAAACCTGTGCAATTTGCATTACTTGTTCTTGATACAGAATAACCCCATAGGTGGGCTTTAAAATATTAGTCAAATCAGGATGCAAATATTCAACCGTTGAACGACCATGTTTGCGATCAATAAAATCGTCTACCATTCCTGACTGTAAGGGCCCTGGACGAAATAACGCAACTAATGCCACAATTTCTTCAAAATGATCGGGCTGCAAACGATGCACCAGCTCTTTCATTCCACGTGACTCTAACTGGAAGATGGCAGTGGTTTGACATTTTTTTAATAATTCAAAAGTAGGAGAATCTTCTAAAGAGATTAAATTAATATCCAAGGGCGGCAGAGATTCTGTGGCACGCTCAGCGTTAATAATTTCTAATGCCCACTGAATAATCGTCAGTGTTCTTAATCCCAAAAAGTCAAACTTGACAAGACCAATAGACTCGACGTCATCTTTATCAAATTGTGTCACTTGTTGTACAGAATCACTTTCACAGTAGATGGGAGAAAAGTCTGTAATGCAGGAAGGTGCTATCACTACACCACCCGCATGCTTACCGGCATTACGCGAGATTCCCTCTAAGCGTCGCCCCATATCCAACAAGACTTTTACTTCTTCTTCCTCTGCATAACGCGTACGTAATTCAGGCACATCTTCTAATGCTTTTTCTAGTGTAATCCCTATTTCGAAGGGAATAAGCTTAGCTATTTTATCCACAAAAGAATAAGGGTAGGCCAGAACCCGTCCCACATCGCGTATTACCGCTTTTGCCGCCATGGTACCAAAGGTGATAATTTGCGAAACACAGGCGCGGCCATATTTTTTCGCCACATACTCAATCACCCTATCGCGACCTTCCATACAAAAGTCGATATCGAAATCGGGCATCGATACCCGTTCTGGATTTAAAAAACGTTCGAACAGTAAATCATAATCGAGGGGATCTAGATCAGTAATACCTAAAACATAGGCCACTAAAGATCCCGCACCTGAACCCCGGCCTGGTCCAACCGCGACACCATTTTGTTTTCCCCATTGAATAAAATCGGCTACGATTAAAAAATAACCCGCAAATCCCATGGCGTTAATGACTTTTATTTCTCGATCTAAGCGCGCAGCATAGATTATCGATTGCTCATCGCTAAGCGCCATACTAGTACGTAACAAACGTTGTTCAAGACGGTATCGCAACCCTTCTTCTGCTCTTTCGGCTAAATAATCATGTAATGAAATACCTGCAGGGACTGGAAAGTCAGGTAGATATACTTTGTCTAAGGTCAGTGCAACCGTACAACGTTGACTAATTAAACAGGTATTTTGAAGAGCTTCGGGGATATCATGAAATAAAGCCTGCATCTCAGCAGTACTACGAAAATATTGTTGTCGCGTATATCGTTTAGGGCGAGTTGTATCTTCTATCGTGGTTCCACTATGGATACACACCCGTATTTCATGGGCTTCCCAATCTTCTGGACGTAAAAAGCGCACATCATTGGTTGCCACCAGCGGCAAACTCAACGCGTTTGCTAAAGCAACCAAACGTGCATTATGGATATTTTCTTCAGAGCGCCCCACGCGTTGAATTTCCAAATAAAAACGTTGAGGGAAGTACTGGGCTAAAAAATGAGCCCATTGTGTTGCCTTGTCTTCATCATCCGCCAATAATGCTTGCCCGATTATCCCTTCTTGAGCACCCGATAAGACAATTAAGCCTTCTGCACGTGAAACCAACCAAGACCAATGTACGTAAGGTCTCCCCTGCACCTGACCTTCTTGATACGCTTGAGAAATCAGCTGCATTAAATGACGATAGCCTTGTTCATTCTGGCACAAAACGACGATGGGTGCGGCTTCTTCTGGTTTTTCAGGAGAGCAGCACCATAGTTCCGCACCTAACAAAGGTTTTATACCTTTTGCCCAAGCGGCTTTATAAAATTTTACAGCAGCAAATAAATTACAGACGTCCGTTAAAGCGGCTGCCGGCATACCATCGGCTGCAACTGCCTGCATCCAGGGTTTTATACGAACTAAACCGTCTACCAGCGAGTATTCCGTATGGGTTCTCAGATGAACGAATGAGGCTAGCAAACAAAACTCCTATTGTAACAACGCACGCCGATCTTTAAATCTTGGAAAACGCTCAGATATCCTAAACATTTTGCTCCACTCGCCAGGTAGTCCCTTCTGCCGTATCTTCTAAAAGAATACCTTTTTCTGCTAAAGAATGCCGGATTTCATCCGCCAAAGCATAGTTTTTTTGTTGTCGTGCCGTTAGCCGCGCTTCAATTTGCATTTCAACCCAAGGCTTATCGACAATTTGTGTAACACTTTTTTGTAAAAATGCAGAAGGCTCTTGCTGTAAAATACCTAAAACTCCTCCCAAATAACGTAAAGTAGCCGCTAATACAGGGGAAGCATTTTTGTTTAAAGCCCGACTCAGTTCAAATAATACCGCCAAAGCAGAAGGCGTATTTAAATCATCTGCCATTGCAGCTTGAAAACGCTCTACCCATAGGGGTTCTGGGCTTTCTTGGCCTATGGATACGGTTTTCATGGATTGATATAAGCGTGTCAATCCCGCATGTGCTTGTAATAATAAATCATGCGAGTACTGTAAAGTACTGCGATAATGATTCGTGATTAAAAAATAACGCAAAGTCTCGGGATCGCAATGTTTTAAAATATCCTGAATTGTAAAAAAGTTACCCAAAGATTTGGACATTTTTTGTTCGCTAATTTGCAGCATCCCCACATGCATCCAATATTGCGCAAAACTGTCGCCGGTCGCACCTTCACTTTGTGCAATTTCATTTTCATGATGCGGAAATTGTAAATCGCTGCCACCGCCATGAATATCAAAACGCGTGCCTAAGGTATCTATGCTCATCGCTGAACATTCAATATGCCAACCAGGACGACCTTCCCCCCAAGGAGAGGCCCAAAAAGGCTCTCCTGGTTTTGCTTTTTTCCACAAGACAAAATCGAAAGGGGAACGTTTCTCTTCCGATATGTCTACACGTGCACCCGCCTGCAAACCGTCTAAATCTTTTTGCGCTAATTTACCATAGCTAGGAAAAGAAGCAACTTCATAACACACATCACCACTCGGCGTAACATACGCATGACCACGTTCCATTAAACGCTCAATTAAGCGAATGATCGCGGGAACATATTCCGTTGCACGAGGCTCAATATCTGGAGAGATGACGCTCAAAGCCTGCTCATCCGCATGCATGGACTCTATATAGCGTTGAATAATAATAGAGAAGTCCACTTTTTCTTGCTTAGCCCTGACGATAATTTTATCATCTATATCTGTAATATTACGTACATAAGTAACGCTATAGTTTAAGAAGCGTAAAAACCGCAATAGTACATCAAAGCACACCATTGAACGCGCATGGCCTAAATGGCAAACATCATATACCGTGATGCCGCACACATAAAGCCCTACTTGACCAGGCACTAAAGGCTGAAAAACTTCTTTTTTTCGAGTTAAGGTGTTATACAATGAAAGCATTTTTTATCCCTGAGTCCAAGTATCTCTTAAAGCAACCACGCGATGAAACACATTATCTGCTTGCACCGCATAATATCCTAAGCGCTCAAATTGGAAAACTCGACCTTCCGCTTGATTCGCCAAAGAAGGCTCACAAAATCCTGAGTGCTCTTGTTGTGATTCCGGATTTAAAAACTGCATAAAATCGTCTTCACGCGCAGGATTAGCGTCGTTAAAGAGTCTATCATACTCAACAATGCGTACCGGTTGCGCATGAGCTGCAGACACCCAATGAATGACTCCTTTTACTTTACGATCACTGGGGTTCTTTCCGAGAGTATCAATATCATAGCTGGCGCGTAGCGCGATGATGTTTCCCTCGGCATCTTTATCAACCCCGGTACAACGAATAATATAAGCATTACGTAAACGCACCTCGCCACCCGGAATCAATCGGAAATAACCTTTCGGTGGATTTTCCATAAAATCATCTTCTTCAATATAGATTTCACGACTAAAGGGCAATTCTCGAGAACCCATCTCAGGATTTTGCATATGATACGGTGCCGATAACGATTCTTGTTGATCGTCTGGATAATTTTCAATAATAACCCGCAGAGGCTTCATAACACAAAAAGCACGCGGGGCAGTTTGATTTAAAACATTACGTACACAGGCCTCTAAAATAGACATGTCAATCACAGAGTCACTGCGTGAGACACCAATTTCTTCACAAAATTGACGGATAGCCTCTGGCGGATAGCCTCGTTTTCGCATCCCTTGTATAGTTAACAAGCGCGGATCATCCCAACCAGAAACCAAGCCACTATCTACCAGTGCTTTTAATTTTCGTTTACTGGTAAGCGTATGCGATACATTTAAACGCGCGAATTCTGTTTGTATAGGTCGAGCAGGCAAGGACAAATGGTCTAAAAACCAATCGTAGAGCGGTCGATGATCTTGGAATTCTAGTGTACATAAAGAATGGGTAATATGCTCCAGTGCATCTGAAATAGGATGCGCATAATCATACATAGGATATATACAGAATTGATCACCGGTGCGTTGATGATGCGCATGACGAATTCGGTATAATACCGGATCACGCATATTCATGTTAGAGGCGCTCATATCAATTTTAGCACGCAATACATGCGTGCCATCAGCAAATTCCCCTGCCTTCATGCGCCTAAAGAGATCGCTATTTTCTTCGATAGGACGATCTCTGTACGGACTAGGTGTCCCCGGGGTTTCTAAGGTGCCTCGATGGGCGCGAATCTCTTCCATCGATAAACTATCAACATACGCGTCACCTTGTTGAATCAGTGTCTCAGCGAGCTCGATAAGTTTCGTATAGTAGTCTGACGAATAGGTCATGTCACACCATTCAAATCCTAACCAACGCACATCTTGGATAATGGATTGAACATACTCTTCCTCTTCTTTAAGAGGGTTTGTATCGTCAAAACGTAAAAAACATTTTCCTTTGAATTCTTCCGCCATACCGAAATTCAAACAAATAGATTTTGCATGACCAATATGCAAATAACCATTAGGCTCAGGTGGAAACCGTGTAACCACAGCTTTATGCTTCCCTTTGTCTAGATCATCTTGAATCAATTGTCGAATAAAATGGATGCGTTTTTCAGATGCTTCTGTCATAAAAAATGTACCTTTCAAAATCATACGTCACAGGTCAGTATATCATGTGTTATAGATATACTTCAAAAGATCCTCGGGGTATTTGATAATGCGCAGGATAGACCACATCCACTAAATAAAGCCCTTGTGGCGCAGCGGTTTCTGCGGCAGCACTTCTATTTCGTGCATCCAAAACCTCTTGTATCCAAGACAAGGGTTTTTTGTGACCACCAATCATCATGAGTACACCTACGATATTGCGAACCATATGATGTAAAAAAGCATTTGCGGTAATATCAATGTAAATATAATGTTGGGTTCTTTTTACCGAGATAGCATGCACACAGCGATGGGCGGTATGTGATTGACATTCTGCTGCACGAAAAGAAGTAAAATCTTGCTCCCCTAAAAGAAACTGTGCCGCTTCATGCATCTTCTGTGCATCTAAGGGGGCGTATATCCACGTCACCTGATGTCGCAGGATACTCGGGCGGGTTGTACGATTATCAATAATATAGACGTAACGTCGTGCGGTGGCGGAATAACGCGCGTGAAAGTCGTCTGCAACCGGCGCAGCCCAATTGACTGATATCTCTGGTGGCAAAAAACGATTACAACCGTGAATCCAGGCATCCGTTCGACGAAGTGCATGACTATCAAAATGGACCACCTGGTGCATTGCATGTACTTTTGCATCCGTGCGACCGGCACAAGTGACGTCGATAGGATGCTGCGCAATCTGTGCTAATGCGATTTCTAGTAGCGCTTGTACAGTGGGCACCTGAGGTTGCGCTTGCCACCCATGATACTTTCGTCCATCATAGGATAAAGAAAGCGCAACTCGCATAGCAACCAATACCTTTTAACGCACAATACCGCGTGTAGATTCACGTAAAGTATCGATAAGTGGCCCTACTTCTGGGCAATGTTGCTGCATTAATTGAAGCTCTGCAATAGACTCTTGCACCGTTAACGACTTTCTAAAAATAGTTTTATAAGCTCTACGTAGAGTATCAATAGCATCCGAAGAAAAACCTCGTCGACGCAAACCAACGGTATTAATACCACACGTCGTCGGCTCATAGCCCGCAATCATGACGTAAGGCAATACATCTTTAGTGACGTAGGTAGCTCTTGCAATGAAAGCATAGGACCCTACACGGCAAAATTGATGAATAGCCGCATAACCCCCAATAGTGGCATAATCACTGACATGCACATGCCCAGAAAGCGCAGAATAATTCACCATCACCACATGATCACCAACCTCACAATCATGTCCTATGTGGGTATAGGCCATAAAAAAATTATGATTTCCTATTGACGTCACACCACCACCTTTCATGGTACCGAGACTAATCATACAATATTCACGAATAATATTGTTATCCCCAATGACCAACCTTGTTGGCTCACCTTTATAGGTAATATCTTGAGGCTCATTTCCTATAGAAGAAAATTGGTATATTTTATTATTTTTCCCTACCTTCGTATGCCCTTCCAGTATAACGTGGGCACCAATCCAAGTTCCTTCGCCTATTTCAACATTCGCACCAACAATGCACCCTGCTCCAATAGTCACACCCTTCGCTATTTTAGCGGAAGGGTGTATCATCGCTCGTTCATCTATCACAATTTAACTTCCTTTGCGGCACTCATCATATCTGCAGAACACGCCAGCGCATCACCTACGTACGCTTCTCCATGTGCTCGCCAAAAATCACGTTTTCGGCCTAATATGTTAATTTTCAAAATTAACTGATCTCCTGGGACCACAACATGTTTAAACTTAACGTGATCTATTCCTGCAAACAAATAAATAAATCTATGCCCCTCTTTAGGAGTAAGGGACAGATTCGATAAAATAGCACTTGCTTGTGCAAGTGCTTCCAACATCAATACCCCTGGCATAATTGGATTTCCAGGAAAATGACCCTGAAAGAAAAATTCATTCATACTAACATTCTTAACCGCTGTCAGATAGTCAAATTCTTTGTAATCCAAAACCTTATCCACTAATAAAAATGGATAGCGATGAGGCAAATGCTCTAATATTTTTTGTATATCCATTTCAGGCATATAAACCCTCTTGCTGCAAAAAAATAAAGCGCAACATTGAGGAGTCGAGTAACGACCCCATATTTTTAAGAGATACGCTCTTGACTCTTAAATTTTCGCTGTTTTTACAAGCTCGCTCGCCACCAGTTATATATTGCACACACACTCCCTCGTCTCACGCACTTGCAGCTAAGCAAAAATTCAAGAATACCGAGTCTACATCATGAAAATTAACCCATTTCTTTTAATACTTGGTCCGTTACATCTAAAGTAGGTGCACTATACGGTGCCGCTTCTTTTTGTAAAATCACTTCGTAATGACTATTTTTAGCCACTGTAGTGATTGCATTACGGATTTTACCATACAATTCTTCCATAGACTCATTATGCGCTGTACTTAACTCTTGTTGATATTGCTGACCTTGTCTTTCAAAATTTTGTTGATCTGCAATAATTTTTTTCTCTAATGTTTTCTTCTGAGTTTGGCTCATAATAGCTGTGTCGCGTTTAAATTGCTCCATTTCAGACTTAAGATGCTCTTCCATGGTAATTAATTTATCACGACGTGGTTTAAAGTTTTTTTCTAGCTTTTCTTGAATGACTTTCATTTGGGGAGAAGTTTGCATAATACGCTGCAAATCGACAACGCCCATTTTAAAATCAGCAGCAAAAGCAGAACCTAATATTAAACAACATACACCTGTAGCCCAAATACGTGTGCCCTTCATAAAAATCCCCTGTTTTCTAAATTTTGCCAAGTTTACCCATCAAGACCCGTAAAACTAACACGATAATATTATCATAGCAAGAAGGGAGCTGCGAATAAAAAATGATCTTTTAAGATGAATTTAATTTTACTCTAAAATAGGAACCAAACGAGTATGTAATTCCACTACAAAAAAACGGCTAAACATTTGATAAGAATCGATATACGGCCAATGTTGCAAACCGTACGATTCTATTCGCAAGCGCTCTGCCTCATACATACTAGGATAATAATGCCGTAAAAAAGGTTTAACATCCGACAATTTTTCAAAGTTTTTTATCACTGCCGTCGCATTCTCAGTAATATGCGACAAATTTATTTTGTTAAGAATATCGCTATTATCCACTAGTTCAGCGTGCCCAGCCTTCATCCATTTTAAAAGCAGCTCTCGTGGCTTAATCCGAAGTAATTGCCGGCCTAATAAGGAGGAGACCTCCATCACCAACAGATTGGAGTGTAACTCAAAAGTAAATGCACAAAGAAAATCAAGAAAACTTGCTTTAATATCGGTTACAACGTCTTGTCCTACCCAACGTGCAATTTCATAGCTAAAAATAGTTTTGTAATGACACTCTAGGGTTTCAAGTAATACTTCGTTGTTTAGTTGTGCAGGTATTAAATACGCAGTATTATCTGTTTGGATGAGTCTAAGCTCTGGGAGAGCGGCAGCCCCCAATTGTTCGGCAATGAAAGACAAAAATGCCGAGGTTGGTTTAAGTACGACTACTTCCCAATCATTTGCTGACATAACATTCCCGTTTTTATTTGTCTCTTCCATGAGCACACAACAAAATAAAATGTAGTACAGCTACCCAAGCACCAGGTATTCCTAACAAATAGAAAATACCAGCATAGTATGTTTTTGATACCAATGCAATACGCTACCAGAAACTGCAGGAATTTCCACCTGATTATATTAGTGGTACCAAGGCTTATCGAATAAAGGGCTTTCGTAAACAGGCATAAAGTCATCCTGACGCTCTCACGGCGCGTCCTTGCGCCGTGAAGGTTTACGAAAGCCCTTTATTCGAAAAGCCTTGTTGG
>JAUYSE010000204.1 GCA_030696465.1 Legionellaceae bacterium | reverse complement strand
AGCAGAGCATGATGCACCTGAATATGTTTATGGTGAGGTCGACTTTGTCTCATTTATTGCCTTAATTTCCTTAACAAAACCAAAAACGCACCGCTGTTTTTATGACTTAGGCTCTGGCATAGGAAAAGCAGTCGTCGCTTGTGCAATGATCTATGATATGCAAGCCTACTATGGGGTGGAGTTGTTACAACCTTTACATGCTGCCGCACTTGCGCAAAAAAAGCGCTTGGAAGTTATTTCGACCTATACTGTACGCGCGCAGAAAATTCATTTTATCCAAGATGATTTTTTAAAAACTGAGTTTCAAGAATCTTCCTTGATATTTATTCATGCGACTGCATTTTGGGGGGCTCTCTGGGATCAACTACAGCTGCATTTACGAGATAAAGCAAGCAAGGCAATCATTATTACTATTAGTCGAAAATTAGAACCGCAATATTTTGAAATATTGCACGCTACCCATGTACTGATGAGTTGGGGGGTTGCGACGGCTTATATTCAACAGCTACGTCTGACAAATAGCTAACTCACAAAAAGCATCCTGAGGTTGCGCTTCACGCATAGTTTCTGCTTCGTAGAGCCGTAAACTAATACCATAATTACCCAATTGTATTTTAGGGACTAAACCATACATTCTATTAATTTTACATAAAATAAGCTGGCAAGTGAGTCTGGGGGGCAAATTACGTTGGTAAAAACCTTGTGGCATAGGGATAACTTCAAAAACAGCGGTATGTTTTAATAAGCTTAAATAGAGTGAAACCATTTTATGAAGAGGTTGTAAACACTTGAGCCATTTTCGAAGATCGTGTTGACGCGGTTCAGGATCGTTTTTGAGCCAAAATAAGAGCTGGGGACAATCGATGTCGATTTCATGATGATTGGATTGCCCACTACGAATAGACTGGAGTAAAGGGTGGCTTTGAATAGCTTCGCCAAAGCGTCCGGCAGTGTGGTTTAAATAGACAATCTCGTCATGTAATTGTTTTTGAAAGGGGAAATCGCCGCCTTGTTTTATACAGGCATGTTCCATTCTCAAAAACTCTTTAAGGAATCGACTTTTTAGTTCTGGTTTTTCAATAATTTTAATAATTTCTAAAATGTTATGCAGCGCTACCTGGTGAATAACCGGGTGTGTTTCATGACAAGCTTGTTCTGCAGATTGACATAAAGATTCAATACGCACAGCAATTTTGGGCAAATAATGGGTTGTCCATTGAAACGTGATAATCTGGTTATCGGGGTTCACGTGTCTATTCCATTGCTTTTTTCGGTAGTGGTTGTCATGATGACTTGAGTTGTGCTAATTGTAAATATCTCTGATGTATATTCCGAATTTTTTTGGTAAAAATGCTCAATGTACTGTCATTTTGAACAATATCGTCCGCATAAGATTGTAACTGTTCCGTGGATGCTTGTCGCGACAGTAATTGCTGAATTTCAAATTCTGGGCGTTGATCGCGTTGTGAGGCTCTTTGAATTTGTTGTTCAAGGGGAGAAGTAATGCATAATATTCTATCAATGTAAGAATATTGACTGCGATCATAAAATACGGAAATTTCAATAATGACGTACGGGTGATAATATTTTTCTTCAATATATTTTTTGAGTTGGGCTCGAATAGGGGGATGTAAGGTTTCCTCTAAAAATTTTTTGCTGTCGAGATCTACGCATAGACGTTGACGTAAAGCCAGGCGATCTAATTGTCCATTAGGAAGTAAATATTGTGGGCCAAAATGTTGAATCAGCGTATCAAGTAGCGTAGAAGGAGGCTCCAATAAAGTTCGGGCAAGCTGATCGGCATTGAAATAGGTGACGCCTTCTGCTTGTAAAATTTTACAAGCGGTAGATTTTCCGGACGCCAAGGTGCCAACGACTCCTACGACAAAATTAACGGCGTGCATTGATATTTTTACAGGTTAAAAGATTAATATAACAACTATCAGGAAACGCACTATGATCATGGCAATACGCTTTCGAGGCAATTGCCGCATCGTCTCGGTGACGATAGGGGTTGCTTATCCAGGGTTTTGCATCAAGATCTAAAGCGGTGCATTGCCACATAGGTCCTATATTTTTCCCATTTAGAAAGGGTTCGCATTGCTCTTGAGGAGCGCGACAAGTACCGGGTTTAGTACTTTCTTTTTTACAGGCCTCCATCGCATTATTCAGCGCAAGACGCTGATGACTAGCCTGCAATGTCCACATCTTTTGATTGGCATCTTCGGCACTACATTCCCAATAGCTGCCAGAGGGTATATCTTCGGCTATTGCGAGAGGACTAAGACAAATTATACCGATGAGTACTGCAAAAATTCGCATGAAAGTTCTATCCATAGAGGGCAATAAGAGTATCTTCAGTGATTTTGGCTAATTTGTCTAGGGTATTGATATCCATAATGAGCGGAGGAAACCAATAAAGCGTGTTACCCATGGGTCGCAGAAGAGCGCCTCGTTTTGCCGCTTCTTGCGCAAGACGAAGGCCATCAGTTGCGCAAGGGAGATCTCCGGCAACGATGGCTCCTAGTTGACGAATATGGTGTAGATGCTGACCACGCTCTGCAATACTTTTAAAGCGTTGATACATCTGATCCCCTAGATGCTGCGCTTTATTGCAAAAATTCTCTTGCTCCATGATTTCTAAGGTGGTAACGGCTGCTGCCACCGCTAATGCATTGGCACTTTGCGTATGGGAGTGCAAAAAAGCAGGGATGCTTGGATGATCTTCATGAAAGAGATTATATAAAGTGCCAGAAAGACTCACACAGCTCATGGGCAGCGCGCCAGCACACAGACCTTTAGACAGACAAATCATATCGGGCTTTAGAGATAAGCTATCGCAAGCAAGCCATTGGCCGAGTCGGCAGAGCCCGGTCATAATTTCATCAGCAATACAATAAATACCCTGTTGTTGTGCCCAGTGTATCAGTTTTTCTAAAAAGGCAATTGGATAAGGATGCATGCCGTTGGACCCTTGAATGAGTGGTTCAAAGATACAAGCGGCGGTCGTCGTCGCGATAGGTTCTAGTAAAAGTAATGCTTCTTCAAAGGGCGCATGGGGATCGATAAAAGTGCAGGGCAGTGTGCAGGCAGCATAAGGGCTTTTATAAAGAGGCATGTCTGTAACACTTAAGGCGCCTAAGGTTTCGCCGTGATAGCCGTTTTTTAAGGCGATAAATCCGGTTTTTTGGGTATGACCCTGAATTTGTTGCGCGTGCACGGCCATTTTTAGAGCGATTTCTACTGCGGAGGAGCCATCACAGGCAAAAAAACTATAGGGAAGCTGCGTATGCCGAGCGATATGCTCTCCTAATGTAATCAGGCGTTCATGGGTCGTATTTGCAGCAATCACATGCTCAAATTTTTGTAGCTGGGTTTGAATAGCAGAAATAACCGCCGGATGTTTATGCCCTAAAGGTTTGCACCACCAGCTAGAGATGGCATCGATGAGAGGCCCTTGATGGGTTTGCAGATAGCAGCCTTCCGCTTCATACACCATGAGAGGAGGGTAAAGATCTCTATCTTTACCACGCGTAGCTGGCGGCCATATATGTGCGCGTTCTTTTTTGAGAAGTGAAGGAATGTCTGGCATAGATAAATTATGGTTGACTTTCTGATGAGGGACTTTATCATGGGCCAAGGTATTATAAAAGAGAATGAGGTTATTGTGGAATCGAATAAAACGACATGGACGGAATCGGCGGTACAAGCTATATATGAACAACCGTTTAATACGCTATTGGATAAAGCGCATACGCTGCATAAAGCGAATCACGATGAAAATGTTATACAAGCAGCAACATTGCTAAGTATTAAAACCGGTGCTTGTCCAGAAGATTGCTCTTATTGTTCTCAAAGTGGCCGTTATGAAACAGCGGTTGAAAAAGAAAAATTATTATCTCTAGAAGCCGTTATTGAGCGTGCTAAAGAAGCCAAAGCGCAAGGTGCGACACGCTTTTGTATGGGCGCTGCTTGGCGCTCACCGCCCGCAAAAGCAATGCCTGCTTTGTTTGAAATGATCGAGGCAGTGAAAGCCTTAGGTATGGAAACTTGCATGACTTTAGGGATGCTCGACGATGTGCAAGCACAACAGCTTTCAGACGCGGGTTTGGATTATTATAACCATAATATTGATACCTCCCCTTCTTACTATAATAAAGTGATTACAAGCCGAACCTTTCAAGATCGCTTAGACACTATAGAGCGTGTTAAAGAGGCTGGCATGCGCGTTTGTTGTGGCGGAATATTAGGTTTGGGTGAAAGCCGCACAGATAGAATAGAGTTTTTGTGTACTTTAGCCAATTTGTCAACACCGCCAGAAAGTGTGCCCATTAATCGTTTAATAAGAGTTGCGGGTACTCCATTGGCGGATGCAGTGCCTTTAGATGGCTTAGAGTTAGTGCGTACGATTGCGACGGCGCGTCTTATTATGCCAGCGTCGGTTATTCGTTTGACTGCCGGACGCACAGAGATGAGTGATGAGTTACAAGCCTTGTGTTATTTTGCGGGGGCAAATTCCATCTTTTTAGGAGATAAGCTACTTACCTCCCCTAATCCAGAAACCGAGGATGATGTAGTATTGCTTCAAAAATTAGGGATATCTATGCAGGCGCTGGCAGACGCTTAATTTCGTAGGTTGGGTCAAGACTCAACCTACATAGTTAGATGAGTAAGGGTGATTTGTTAGATGCGAGTTTCCGTTTCATCTGCGCTTCGGCGTCAACGACGTATGATGCCCGCAGGCAGTATCAGTTTTTGCAGTAACGACTATCTCGCGGCCACGCAAGAAAAATGCTTACAAGAAGCCTATCAAGAAGGCTATGCCAAGTACTCTTTCGGGAGTCAAGGTTCAGCTTTAGTAGCGGGGTATCATGACATCCATCATCAAGTTGAGCAGGCATTTTGTGAGGCGTTAGGGACAGAAGATGCCGTATTATTTACCTCAGGATTCAACGCCAATTTAGCGGTATGTAATGTACTCGCAAAAGGAAATCGTAAAATATATCTCGATAAACAGCTGCATGCGTCTTGGTATGATGGTCTAGCCGCGGTAGAGCTAGGGTATCAACGTTGTCGGCATCAAGATATCACGCAACTAGAAGACTTCTTGCGAGCAGCACCAGTCCCTTCGGTATTTTTGACGGAATCGGTCTTTAGTATGACCGGGCAGTGCGCTTCTTTATCAACATTAGCAACCTTACAAACACAGTTTGATTTGCGCCTATTGGTAGACGAAGCGCATGCCTTTGGTTTATACGGCAATCGCGGCATGGGTCTGGTACTTGCAGAGGGATTAAATACGCAGCAAGTGCCTTTACGTACGATTCCTTTAGGGAAGGCGTTTGGTGCTCAAGGGGCTGTGGTGGCGGGCAATGCAGAGTGGATAGATGCTTTAGTGCAATTTGGTCGCGCCTATTGCTATTCTACGGCGATGAGTCCTGCACAAGCCTATGGTATTTTACAAACCTTGGCATGGGTCCAAACAGCTGATCAGGCCCGGCAAACTTTATTTGATAATATTTCCTATTTTAAGCATCTCATTCAAGCAGATACGCGTTGGTTGCACTCTGATACGCCCATTCAATTTTTACGGGTAGGTGATCCTTTGAGGGCTTTAGAAGTATCCGATGCCTTGATCGAAAAGGGCTTTTTTTGTTTGGCTATGCGACCACCGACGGTGGCAAAAATACACAGTGGTTTGCGAGTCGTGATTACGGCGACGCATACCAAAACGCAATTACAGGCATTTTATCACGCGATTCAGGAGAGTATGTAAAGTGAGTGCACTGATTCATATTACCAGGGCTGGAAACCCCGATGGAACACCGCTGGTTTTTTTTCATGGATATGGCTTTGACCATGGCATCTGGTTATCTTTACTGCCGGAGCTAGAAGCGCGTGCAGATATATATTTTGTCGATTTACCCGGACATGGTTTGAGTGCGGAGCTTCCTTGGGATATCTTCAAAGAAGAGTTAAAACGGGCATTGCCATCAAAGCCTTGCATTTTTATAGGCTGGTCTCTTGGCGGGCTTTATGCGATTCGCTGGGCGACGGAAGAACCTCAGACGGTCTCTCGCTTAGTGACCATTGCGGCCTTGCCTCGATTTACTATTGCAGAGGAATGGGCTGCTATTGATCCACAAGTATTTCACGACTTTAGATCAAAATTATTAGAAGATAAAAGTAAAGTGATCACCGATTTTGTCCGTATTCAAGGCTCAAATTTGACGTATGCCCCTCGAACCTTCCCCTCCTTAACTATTTTGGAAGAAGGTTTAGATGCTTTGACTACTTGGGATTTTCGTGCAGACATGCATCGTTTGACGATCCCTGTCCACTGTATGTTTGGTCGATTGGATAGGATCACCCCCATACAGACCATGGCGCTTATGCAAGAGCATTACCCACATTTTGAATACTTATTATTTCATAAAGCGGGACATATTCCGTTTTTATCCCATACCCAAGATTTTTTGGAGAAATTACTTTCATGGTTGTAGAACGTCGTCATACTAAAAAAAACCAACCATTTCGGGGGCGGCCATTTTTTGTGATAGGCACCGATACTGACGTGGGAAAGACTTTTGTTACCTCTCAGTTGTTGCAGCAATGTCAACGCGAAGGAATACGCGCAGCGGGTTTAAAACTGGTTGCTACCGGGGCCTTGTTTCAGAAGGGGCGCCTTATTTCTGAAGATGCACTGCATTTACAGCGATACAGCGCAGTATCTTGGGAGCCAGGTTGGGTTTTTCGAGCGCCGATTGCGCCGCATATTGCGGCAGAACAAGTAGGTGTATCCTTAAGTGTGAATGCAATACAGCGGTATTACAAAAAATGTGTTACTGCTGCCCCAGTAGAACAAGTGTTTATTGAAGGGGCTGGCGGATTATTAGTACCTTTAAACGCGAAAGAAACTTGGGTGGATGTCATTCGAAAATTACAAGCGCAGGTTATTTTGGTAGTACCTATCCGTTTAGGCTGCATTAATCATGCCTTATTAACCGATAGAGTGTTACAGGAAGAAGGATTGACCGTACATGGTTGGATTGCCAATGCATGCGAGCCCGCCACGTTACATCCAGAAGAGATTGTGCAGTCTTTACAAACAAGGATGCGAGCGTCTTACTTGGGTCAGATCAATCGACAGGTGTAGCGATTAGGGGCGTTTACCGTGGATCATTGATTTTTGATAAAATGCGCATAATGGCTTAATGTTAATCTATTGAACTAAGTTAAGGGCTCTCATGCTTCCTGTTCCGCCCATGCCTCCCATTGTTATGAATGAAAAGTTATTCGCGCATATTAATAATGATGCTTTTCTCTCAGGTAGTGTTGATTTGCAAGGTAATCAGTTTATGACGACGATTGGTTACCTTGATCAATATATGCAGCAGTATCCTAAGGAAGTATCCGCAGAAAATTCTGAAGACGTAGCGCAGTTAATGACGGCCTGCAAAAACTTAGTAGAAGTCGAGCAAGCACTGATGGAGGCCCTCCACAATCCAGAACTGGCACTTTCCATAATACAGAAAACCGTGGCTAATATTCATGAAAAAATCAAGACATTAAAAAACGAGGAAGACTATCTGTTATTACCAGGCGGCTGGTTGGCGGCCAATGGTGGTCATGCCATGATCTATCGCTTGAGTAAAGATAAAGAGGGGAATTTATTATTTTCTATTCATAATACCGGTGCCGGTTTACAGTACCATGAAAAAAAATCCGAAACAGAAAAAGCACTGTATAACCCCGTATTAACTTATAAAATACCCAAAGAAAAAATAGGTAGTAAACATCTTAAAGTGTGGATGACCAACGTGTTGTCTGCAAACATCCCCTCGCTTCATGGGCTTAAAAAAATAGAGCCCAGCTATTTATACAAAACATTATTTGCACAACTGAGTTATCTTAAAGGAGTCATTGTTCAGGAAAAATCTCCTTCAGAGTATAGCACCGAACAATGGTATACCGCGGGTCAATTATCAGGAACTTGCGCGCAGCGCTCCTTACATCAAATGCTGAAAAAGCGTTTTAAGAGTCAAGCGCTCTATCGACAATTTATATATCGATTTAAAGCACATGCTTTAGACGAGTATATGGTTACTTTACGCAGCAATGGGCGTATCAAAGAGGCCAAATATCAAAGTCAGGTCGATAAAGCGATACGTCATCAGCTGCGCTTGTTAAGATATTTGCCGGAATTCCCTGAAAAAAAACAACAGTTTCAGAAACTCAAAAAATATTTGGCAGAATTAACGAAAGAACGTCGTGCAATGCAAAAAAAGGCAGCTTCTGCACCGAAACCAAAGATTATAAAAAAATACCCAGCCTTCCCCGTGACGGATGAACAGAATTCAGTAGGGGTAGACGTTAAGCCTGCGACACCAGCATTTTTAGAATCAGTGATGCAGATTCAAGGCGGTAAAGACTTATGCGCGCAAATGGATGCATTGATACAGCGATGCAAAAATTTAGAAGATAACCATCAATATCAGGCATTATTTGAACAATTAGAGTTGTTTTTTACGAGACTTCCTTTGCCAAAAGAAAATCTCAATGAGGCCTTACTTCCTTTTTATCAGTCCCTGAACTCTGAAAAGACCGTCCTCGATTTTTATCAAAAAATGAATACCCTACAAGCGCTGTACTTTAAAAGCTGTGATCAGACGGTTGGAAAAACATCGGCACTTCCACGCATGCTCATTGTCAAAATGAGTATTGTTGCAGTCACCGGACATTTGAATGCGCATCACCCCCTAGGGACCGTGGTCGATTATTATCAGAAGGTGAGTGATGTAGTGTATAAGGTGGCGCCGGGCAGCCCAGATGCTGCTTATGTTGCAACCAATATTTTGGCGCTGGATAATAGATATCAAAATATACGTGCATTATATAAAAACAGCTCAGAACCTCTGTGGTATGGGGGGGAGTACTCTTACTATCAAGACATTATTAATACTGCGCCTCACTTAAAAGAGAAGCTGGAAACCTTATATGTAGAAAAATACAATAATATTCACTCGCCATTACATCTCGCGATCAGAGCGGAGAAATGTACGTCCTTACATTATTTACTAGAGAATTATCAAGAACTTCTGGACGACCACTCATTTGATACATTGACTGTAAAATTTGATGCGCAGATCAACATGGAGAAGCTATATCAGTGTTTCAATCATCGCTTCGAGCCTCATAGGCCCTTTTATCGTGATTCGACAGAGCGATTGGAACTGGTAGTCCTATCGGGGGACTCTTTGTTTATGTACGATATTAAAGTTCATAATGAAGGAAGGTCATTATTTATCAGTAAGGCATTGCAACAAGCTAAATACCCGGTGCGGGATGATGCAGTGGCGTGTGCCCTTGCGCAGGATATTCAGGAGGGGTGGTGGGTCCATTGTAAAAAACGTAAGGATAATGTTACACAGCTTTTGCCTGCTGATGATCGCAGTGCACCTGAAAGTATTGCTCAGCGCGATATTCAGGCAAAAGATCTAGAGGGACGTGAATTATTCCATCTCAGGAGTGTTCCTTCTACACAAATCGTACTGACCTTAGATTATTTTTTTGAGTATATCAATAAAACCTCCAGACAGGACATACAGCGTTATATCGAAGCGACGATATGTCAACCTGTACCGCTGATAGCGCAATTATCAGGACAAAATGCGGAGCAATTTTTAAAGAGATTTGATGCATTTATACAGCATGGATTAGCCTATTTTGATAAAGGAGGCTTGTTTTCGGCGGATTCTATATTTTTTATTCGATTAGCATATTTAGTCAATCAATATGCAGCACAGTATCACCCTGAGCGTTATGAGCAACGATTACAAGATTTTTATACCAGGTTAAATATGCAACTGAATATACAAAGCGATCTTGCTATTCAAAATGCCTTGCATCACTATCGCTTCCTAGTCTGCACTGCGAATAAGACAAAAATAGCGCCACCAGAATTATTGTTCGAGGCTTTAAGCTCGTTGTTTCGTATTCAGGCCAGCAATGTGCATATAGATTTAGATACGGATAGTCAATGTCAACTGCTTTGCGTACAACATCATTTTATGCGAATTGTTCAGCGGCAACAGGCCGATATCTCGCCGGACTGGGGTTTGCATATCGTAAAAGATTTAGGAATTGCGCTGGAAGGGGAGATCGACATTACAGGGGCCTATCCGTTGTTTTCACTGTGCTCCGCGGGCAAAACATTATATACCCTGGATGTAGAGCGTGGTTTGTTGTTTTCAGAGAAGGGAGCGTATTGCGCGGCTCCTTTGGATTTATTGGCACATCCCATTGCGCGGGCATTTGGATTAAATGCAAAATCGTCCTGCTTTGTCTCGGTGGATGGTCAGACATACTCTTTTGATAAGCCGCCCACAAAATTTACGAAATCCGGTGACAGCTATTCCATCTCTAGAATATGGCCGAATGCTGCCGGGGAAGATGAATTATATGTGTTAACGCCGCTTAGTATAGAACATTCTCTATATTGGTCTTTTCCACCAGTGACATCGTTCGGCTTATTCAATTGGTTGACCCCTCCACCCCTTTTACAAGAGCGTGACACCTTATTGTGGCGTGGTGTGAATACTGACCTCCTTTCTCAGCCTAATGGGACGATATTGGCGCGAGGAGACCGTAAGAGTGGCGAGCTCACCGAGCAGAAGTCTCATAAGATTCTGCTCGAGCATCACCAGACCTGGATACAGGAAAAACTGCGTGTGTTTGAAGATCCTTCGTTGTTTACCTTCTGGGGTGACAAAAGTGAGTATAGCATTCAATTAGCGCGCTATGGACTGACTTTTACGGCATCTCCAGCTTCCACCGAGATACAATGGTCATGGGAAGGGCAAGCATATCAATTAGTGGAGCCCTCTCCAGCATTAGGAGAAGATATTGCACATTTAATGTTTAAACATCAAGACGAAGAAGTTGCGGTGTTATCCGTTCAAAAATTTATCACGAGTGGCGAGCGCGCAGAAAATAGTGAGTATTATCGTTTACAGCAAGACAAGTCTGCAAAAATTCCTGTAAAAGTGATGCAGGAGCTTCTTAAAACAAAAGAGCCTCAATGTTGGCAATATAGTAATACTGAACGCTTTATGGTCTATAAAATGCATAAAGGTCAGCCGGTGCCTGCAACGAGTGCTGAAGCATTATACTTATGCTACCTATATTTAGGCGCGAATCAACCTGAAAAAGCATGGGCAGTTTTAGAGGATTGCGATACCCGTTTGGGCGGTTTAGCAGGGACTTACGAAGAGCTACAGTATTTACAGTGGATGATGCAGGCGTTACCGCATGTACTAGAAGATAATGATGCTGATGCCGAGATCTCGAGTCCGCCGTATGTCGCTTGTAAACTCAAAGCACTTTCTTTATTAACACAGTTTTCAAGTATGGGAAAGGAGATTGCTTTTCCTGACGCAGTGTCTGCGCCGGAGACAGTAAATGGTCAATATGAACGTCATATTATTGCGGAAAGTAAAAAATTTTATGCCAATATAAATGGCTATATTTATGAGTATTTCTTAAAGCTACAGGCGATGCGTCGCGATCTTTCAGCGGACTATGTGTTTAATACGATCAACCATGAAAAGAGCAGGGTTGAGATTGAAAGTTTATTAGATTATTACCACGAAAATTTGCCGAAAGTAGAGGGGGAGCGGGTGGCCGTAGGGGCTTTAGGATATGAATGGGTACAATTGCATCTCAATACCTTGAAAAAAGAATGGGAAAAGCTCTCTGCTAAAAATAAAGTACAGCCCTTGACGGATTATGAACAAAGACGTTTACAAGAGATAGAGGCGTTTTTAGACACGCATGAAGGTGTGTCTAAACTGTGCTCTAAGTTAGTGTATCGTGAAGTGAGTCTCGATCTTCCTGGTAACATTGCCATCAATAGAGCAGGACTCTCAGAAGAAAGCAAAATACTTTTGGCGCAGCCCTCTTGGTACCAGAAAGCCCCCATTTTTTCAGAGACCAGCACTTTTGAACAACAACAGAGCGCGATTGATCTATTAGATATCAATATTTCAGATGAACTATTGATACAAAATTTTAATGCCTATTTTTTGATGGCGACCACTGCGGCAAGCGCTGAGAATGCGCTAGAACCTTTGCAGAAAGAATTAATGGACTTTTGTGAAGCGACGCTATTGGCACATCGCCACGTTGCTTTAGAAAAACAAGCTACGAACATCCCATTACTGTGCAATATTTTGTATCGACTACTCCATCATGTAGGGAGCGATTTGCCAAAAATTGACAATATGGATGATCTGATAAAGCATGCAAGATCTTTGCCGGCTGAAGCTTTGAAAGTTCCTGAGCTACAAAATGACGCTCATGAGTTGCTGATTTCTGCGCGAGATTTATGGAATAGCAGTCCTTCTAAAATTGAAACCAAAGCGCCTAAAAATTTAGCGCTAGAACCCTTGGTCTCTATGGATACTTGGTTCGATGCATCTTTACGAGAGATGCAACAGCAATGGTTAGGCTTAGAGAAACGCTTACGTTCTGGTCATCATGAGACGCAACAATCAGAAGAGGAACACCAAGCGGGCGCTGTGAAATATGAGGCATTGAAAAGCTTACAACGTTTAGCGAAAGAGCGTTTACAGAGCGCAGAAACACAAAAGCGTATTCAAGAAGAAAGTGTCGCTGCACTACAGACGTTGCGAGCGACTCAAAGGAACTTAGAAAAAGAGTTCATGCAATTAGCCAGTAGCGGACCGGCAAACGCTGAATTAAAACAACAATGGGACATTGATGTTGCGTCGGGTAAACGAGCGCCTTTAGAGGTACAGTATTTATTAGAGCATCAATTATTCACGCAGGATGATATTAGAAATCATGCGGAAAAAAACGATTTATCCGAAAGCGCCGAGAACCAATTACATCAGACTCTCACACAATATAGGAATCGTCTTCTCACCTTATATTTTCATCAAGATGTGACACGCTATACGGAAGAAACCGGTCTCTCTGAAGGCAACATCAATAAACTGCATCATACTTTAACAAAATACATTCAAAAAGGCCTGCAATGTCAACAGTATGAACGTATTTTGAAACAACTATCCTGTGTAGAAACCGCTAGTGAAGAGGAACACGCCCAAGCACTCTTTTTACTGGCCCAAGCCTTATTTGCTGAAAATAAAATCGATGTTGTCGCCGATCCGGCGCTGAGTCTTTTTCAATATGTTGAAAAAATTCTGTTACGTCCGCAGCAAAAAGAGGTGCTAGAGAGGTTATTCAAAGGGAGAGGCGAAGGCAAGTTTGATGAACTGGTTGAAAAAATTATCATGGGGGGGGGCAAATCAAAAGTTCTCTTACCTGCATTGGCACAGAAAAAAGCCACAGGAGAAAACTTAGTCATTATTGAAGTACCACGTGCGTTATTGCGGACCAATTACATTGATTTAAAAGCAACTTCTACCGCCTTATTTAATCAACGACCCTATTTATTTGAATTTAGTCGAGACAGTGATTGTTCTGTGCAGCGCCTAAAGAAAATATATAAGCAATTAACGGAGGTGATGACCAATAAACGGTATATGGTGACGACTGGGGATGCATTACAGTCTTTAGAGTTAAAGTATCTTGAGTTATTAATGGTCGTACCGGAAGTCGTCGATAAAAACCCCAAAGAAGCTGCAAAAATAATGCAGAACTGGCAAGATCAAGTGTTGTGGGCGGAGCGCTTGGTTTTATTGATGCGACATCGTGGTGACGCCATTATTGATGAGGCACACCAAGGCTTATTGTTAAAAAATAAGCTAAATTATACCTTAGGCGAGGGCTCACCTATTGCAAAATCTATCGTGAAACATGCGATTGGGTTCTATCAATTTTTTGCGGTAGTACAGGTGCCAGATTTAAATATGAGCCTGCACGATGCGTTAATAAAACGCGAAAAATGGAGCGATCCAGCGCTGATGCAGCAAGCAATGGATACCTTGGTTGATAAGTTACTGCACCATGAAAAAAGTCCACTTCGATGCGAACTTGCAGATTGGTCGCTCTTACCCTCTTATGACGAGACCTTATTCCAGCAATATTTATGCAATGCAAAAGAAGCGAAGGACATTCCTGCTTTTGTGTTGCAGTCTTCCTCAGAAGTACAAGAAAAAATTGCTTTTTATAAAGAGCAAGTTTCTAATTTATTGTCCTTTACCCTAAAAAGACATCAAGGCGAACACTACGGACCCTCTAAATTGCATAAAGACCCTGCGAAGCGCATGCTGGCGATCCCCTATATCGCAAATAATGTGCCGAATGAGCGGCGCTGTATCGTCGGCGGGAAAAAATCAAAAGAGGATTCTATTCAATCGAAGTTTGCAAACTTCATGGAGTCGATGAACGATACGATCCAATCTTGTTTGATCATGGGAATATCCAAAGACTTACTTCGTTTGGTGTTTCAGGATTGGCTCGTGTTCGCACGTCAAGAATTACAGGAAAAAAATTCTAAAAACATTGATGAAACGGCCACCGCCGCGATGTTTCGTAGTATGAGTGGAACTTTGTTAAGTACGCTGAATTTAGAGGATGAAGCGGCATTTGAGGTATTGCATCAAAAGCTTAAGGGTAATGAAGATTTAATTTTCTCGGTGTTAGAATCACATATATTGCCAAACATCAAAACAAATGAGAAAATTTTACACAGCGATACTTATAATCATATAAACATTAAGCGCAGCAACCAATGTATTACAGGCACCCCCTGGAATCACTCTACCTTTCACCAGAGCTTAAAATTTTCAAGCGCATCCGCGTTAGGTACCGATAGTTATATTCTACGAGGTATCCAAGAAAAAAATCCCAGTATTCGTGGTGTTGATTTTGTAGATACAGATAGCTTTATCGAAGCACTGTTTTCACCGTATGAGGCACAGAGCGAAGTGCGCGCCATTATTGATATTAATGCCAGCTTTAAAGGGGTTGAGAATGTGCTGGTTGCACAGTCTATTGCGACGTACATCTATCAGAACAAAGAAAAATTTAATAAGCCCAAAGACATTAAATATGTTTTATTTTTTAACGAAAAAGATGAGTTATCGGCGCTACGTGTTCAAGACAAGGTAGAAGCACAAATTCCAGTGGTCATCGGCTCCTCCGACCCAGAGACTATCAGTGCGCGTTTGGGATGTAAACCGAGTGAGCGATTTACCTATTATGATCAAGCGCATACTGTGGGTACAGATATTCAACAGTCAGCACAAGCGAAAGCATTAGTGTTGGCAGATGAAGAAGTGACGCTTCCGCAAGGTGCCATGCGTATGCGAGGGCTGTTAGAAGGCAATCAATCTATTGATATTGTGGTTCCTAGCGCTTTAGCAGATCAGAGTTTTGAGTCGTTAACTGATCGTATGGCACAGAAACTACGTATACAATTACAACAAGATAATTTCTCAGCAGCACTATCAAAGATCAGCAATGTATTACGTAACAACGTGATGCAACGACTGCTTGCGCTACAGGGTGATAATGTGGCGCAGAAGAAACACGCGTTTTTAAAAGTCATGA
>JAUYSE010000196.1 GCA_030696465.1 Legionellaceae bacterium | reverse complement strand
ATAAATCGTGCTAATTTCGCATATAAGAGGTGTTTTTATAGCCCTTCTTATTTGATTTTGTATAAATGGCCCCCTACACTATTACAATACTTTGATTCTTGTGTTGGAGTTCAAAAATCCCATGCCCCCAGCAGATGTTCTTCTCCCCGAAATTCAGGCAATGCTCGCAAAAAAGGGCTTATCACCTACCTTATTTGTTACCTCAGAAATTAAAAAACTAGACGCTGATTTGTCTCCGCATGTTGCGTGGGTACATGAAAATATTTATAAACACGCGTATTCAAATGGCAATTCTCGAGAATTACATGGAACTAAACATGTTACGCGAGTAGCAAAGTATATTTCTGTTTTTGCGAATCTTTATAAGAAACACGGGGATAAACAGGCAGAAAATCTTTCGAATGAAGACCTCCATTTATTACAAATTGCCGCTTTGTTTCATGATGGTGCACGAGAAGATGATGGGGTTGATCAATGGGATCACGAAAGCGCCCTGTTGTTATATTGTTACCTCACGCGAGTTTTAAAAGTAGACAAAGAAAAAGCCAAGCTTATTGCTGAGGCAACTGCCAATAAAGATGCGAAACAGAACCAAGATTATTTTGAGATTCACGAGAATGAGCAACAAGGACTTTCTTGGGGTTTTACACTCCCAATAGTATCTCATGAAAAAAATATTTATCAAAAGCTCATTCACGATGCAGATTGTCTCGATATCATCAGAGTACGAGATCAGTATGATGCGACTTATCTTGATTTTTATCAGGATATTGTGTCACAACCTCCAGAAATTACACTGGCCTTAGAAGAAATGGCACATCTTATTATGGAGGCTAGAAGCCTTATTGCCATACAAGGAGACGATTATCAAGAATCCAAATTACCAGCGCGTAAAACATATCGGAATGACATTAAGCAAATGTATCAAGAGAATACTTATGCATTGACACAAAAGGATATTGAAACAAATAAATTACGCATATTGTCTACCTTAGGAAACGGGCTACTCGCCAAAGAGGTTTTACAAAGAACCGCCCTAGTAGACTTAACGTCCTATGATACACAACAGGGTTTCAGTCATGCTAACGTTCTTGCTGCATTGAGAGAAGGTAAAGTTCTTCTGAGAGGGGTTCCACATCCATGGTCGTTAACCGATAAACATCAAGAAACTTTTGCGCATCTTGAGTTATATAAGATATTTCGTGCTCCCCAAATTCCAACCCGTACAGAAAAAGAAAATCGTTTAGAGAAAGAGGGAAATCCGCATCGTTCTTTTTCAATGATGGGTTATGGCGCTTGCAGTGAGTTTGCAAGAGTCGGTTTTTTACAGATTGCTCCCGAAATATCAAAAATCATACACGTTTCAGAAAAAAATATTTGCTCGGGGAGAGGAAAAAAAAATGGAACCAATACCTTGCGGTATAGAGAGCAGCGTCTTAGTGATAAGGACCTACAGGAAAAACTATCTGAGCTCAATCATCAACTTAAATTAGGGGGGAAAACCAATTGCCACTCTGAAATTTTGTGCGATGCTCATCGATATGATGCTATTTACTATACATTAGATCCGCATTCTCAAGAAAATAAATCACTAAAAGAACAGCATACCTTATTTGCCTTATTAGATGTTCGATTATTACGCTCCGAATATGAGCAACATTATGGCTTAACACGAAATGCTTTTATAAAAGAATTTGGAGGCGAGAGCGGAATAAGATATTTTCAAGCCCGATTTGGGGATACGCCATGTCTTCCTGTTTTTCAATATTCCGGGATTCATAATACGATGGAGCCTGTTTCTGAGCAGATGCTATCGGATAAGAATATTGTCGCTATATGGTCGGAGTTATGCAGCGACTTTATGCGGCAATATATACGAGAAAATCAAGATCTCCAAGCCCTTAGTATTGACGAGATAAAAATAAGAACCTTACAGTCTTTTTGTATAAAAAATGATGGACTATCAAACCATAGCCAGATGATTGTCGATATGCTACGGCCTCATCCATCAATGATGGCTTTCCATCAAAAACTGAATCAGCATATTTGGGAGAATAAAGAACAACACATTAAGCGATCAACAGAAGCGTTTATTTGCAACTTCAATGAGAATTCTACCTCGTCTTCTAATAATGCTTTGCATGGAGCGGTATTTGAACGATTGTTAATGCAGCCGAATATTCTGCCTCAGATTAAAGCTCGAGTGATAGAAGACTTTCGCTCAAGAGATTGGAAATATATATTTTTTAACGAGGAATACAACTTTATTTATTATAGAAAGGAGCATGTATCTATCCCTTATTTTACGTCAGAAGATATTCATAAAGCATCCACACTAGACGGCCTTAATGCTATTGTAAAAACAAAAAAAATAGATTGTTCTCCGGCACTGAAAGCGTATGTGCTATGTTGTCAATTAGAAAAGGGAAGTGAGATTAGTCTTGAGGAGCAAACAGTACTGCTTCAATGTAAAGAGGTTATAAAAAAACAGACAATTATTTATATAGAGTCTCTTTTTAAAAAAATAGAGGAACAAATATTAGTTTTTACACGTAAAAATTCCGGTTTATACGATGAAAGCAATATTAAACTGATAGTTACTTGGATTATCAATATTGATCTGTACCTCAAAATTTTCCAATTAAATACGTCTGCTGCATTGATGTCGAAGTTTGAAAAAGTAATTCAAGCTTTTTTACAAAGTTTTGATGGATCAGTCCCTGGGCATTTCAAACGTTACCTAAAGGCAGTTGAAGAATTAGCTGCAGCACATTTGTTGACCGATATTCATAAACAGGGCATACAGATACGTTATAATAATTATGTAGGCGTTACTGAAAGCCAGTTATCCCTAGGAGATCTTATTCAGTTAGGGCGCCTACTACAGGGCCCGGTATGTGTTTCTGAAATAATAGAGTGGATGAAAAAAAATAATCAGTATCCTTTGTCTATGGAGAATTTATGCTCTATTGCGCCAAAGCTAGCACCTTGTGATACACCTGACGACAGCAAACTTTTAGCATTGTTAATAGACACGATGGATCCAGAGGATCTTTATGCTTACGCAATGATTAATCCACATTTTTTTTACATTGTTAAGCATATTCCGCTTAATGATAATAACCTACTTTTGTTTACCGCGTTAATCAATAAAATAGGTGCTACTGCACGACCACTTGCGGACAGCCGATTTGCATTGGTGTTTAGTGAAAAAGAAGTTGAAAATCATAAATTTTCAGCGAAACAAAGGAATATTATAGAGCAACGCTGGGTAAAGCTATGTGATGAGTATGTGACTCAAAATGAGGCTTACGTGCTCTTTGGTCGTGCATCCACTTTGATGCAATCTCTCGATGCTTTAGTCAGTATGACCTATGAAAGCACTCTTCTCCCGCCCTCTGCCACTTTAATTCGTTTGTTTCATCGCAAACTAGATGAGTGGGTGAGAGTATTGCAGAGTCGTATTCTCGATGGATTGTCGCCAGAAGAGCTTGCCCAGGTTAATCAAATTTTAAAAGTACATGATAAGCTTGGTTTTGCTCAAGAGCGGCAAGCATCTATTACTATTTTACGTGAGCAGCAATTAAAGCAGCAGGTTACTTTGCCTTCCCCACCATCAAGTCTACGCTAATACAGAGATG
>JAUYSE010000192.1 GCA_030696465.1 Legionellaceae bacterium | reverse complement strand
TTGCTTGGCCTTTATGTACTGATTGACCCACAGAAACCAACAACTTGGCATTATGCCCATAAGCGGTTAATCGACCCTGGGCGTGTTGCAATAATATTAAATTACCATACCCTGGCAAACCATTGCCTGCATAAGCAACTTTTCCATTATCTACTGCACGTACTATTGTGCCTTGTGCGGCCGCGATATCAATCCCCTTTCGCGCATAGCGTGGCGAAAAAGTAGTGACTACACGCCCACCGGCTACTGGAAATTGCCATGATTTTGACAAAACCGCTTGTGGTCGTGATGGTCGAGGGAAGTGATTCACAGGGGGCTTATATACTATAGGCGCAGGCCTACTACGTGGTACGGAAGGAATAGTGATTGGTCGCGCAGGCCTCTGACCTGAAGTTAAGTGTAATACTTGACCTGCTTGCACTCTATAATCAGCCGGAACATGATTAAGTGCGGCTAGTTGTCGATGATCCATTTCATATTGAAACGCAATAGAATAAAGCGTATCCCCCATTTGCACAGTATAGGTTGCTGGTCGAACAAACACCGAGCTGGGTCTGGTAATTTCTTCTATTGGCGCGGTATATTCGCCATATCCACAAGACACCAGCAAACAAGGAATCGCAACATAAATCCAATTTCGCATAAATGGTACCTAAAGCGCTAACCCATCGACCCATTGTGCCAGTTTATCGAATAATTTATAGTGCGTCATATCTAAATGTAAAGGCGTGATAGATACTTTTTTCTGATTAACCGCATAAAAATCGGTGCCCGGGCCGGCATCTGCTTCCATCCCTGGGGGGCCAATCCAATAAATGGGTCGCCCACGTGGATCCGTCTGCCGCACCACAGGTTCTGCACTATGGCGAGTACCTAAACGCGTAATTTCAAAACCAACAATTTCGGATAATGGGACGTCCGGAATATTCACATTTAAAATAGTCTGTGATGGAATATTTGCGGTACGTAATTGTAATACCAAGCGACGCGCAATTTCAGCAGCAGTATCATAATTCTGGATGTTTTCACCTACCATGGATAAAGCAATGGCAGGCAAGCCTAGATAGCGCCCTTCCATGGCCGCTGCCACAGTGCCTGAATATAAAACATCATCGCCCAAATTGGCCCCGTCATTAATACCTGACATGACTATATCCACCCCAGGTTGAATGAAGCCCGTGAGTGCCAAGTGTACGCAATCTGTAGGCGTGCCCTCTACACTATAAAAACCATTATCCAACTGTTTTAAGCGGATAGGTCGTGTTAGGGTTAAAGAGTTGCTCGCGCCGCTACGATTTCGATCAGGGGCAACCACTACCACTTCTGAAATTTTAGCCATAGACTCGGCTAAGGCTTTAATACCTGGTGCAAAAACACCATCATCGTTACTTACTAAAATTCTCATGATTCAGGGGACTCTAACCATTTAACGACCGAAAGACGCATAAAGATATCTTGCTTTTCTGTGTCAATCACAGATTGTAAAGAGGGATCCAGGGATACAGCATCTTCATGCATCGCCAATTGTGTTTGTAATTGTATAATGCTTTGCCCAAATGCTTGTGGGTCTTGAGATAATTCAGAAGCCAGTTGCTGCATCTGTGCATACCATTGTTGTAAATTCTGACAGTGCTCGCTCTGTGCTTGACAACGCAACGCCTCTTTTTGTAAAGCATGTGGATGTTGAAAATAATAATGCTGATCCCGAGGGGTACACCCTAATAAAACCAATATACACGCGACTCCTAAACCAATCCTTCGCACATTCAACCTCAATTTAAATCATACAAATCTCAGTATACCGTTTTTCAAATAAGGAATCACTAGCAGGAAAGAACATTATCACGGGCTTTTACAAAGCTATGGAGGACCCGCTGGCAGATCTACTGATGGTGCAGGTGCATCTGGTGTTTCAGCTGCATTGACTTTATCCTCTGCGGCTTGTGACAATGGTTCATCCTCACTCGGTCCATCCCCGACTGTTGGACTTTCTGGTTGCTGGCCCTCACCTGCCGCCATTTTCTCTGCCGCTCCTTCATCTGGCGCTTCCCCCTCTTTTTCCCCCTCTTTTTCCTCTTCTTTTTTCTCTTCTTTTTCCTCTTCTTTTTTCTCTTCTTTTTTCTCTTCTTTTTTCTCTCCTTTTTTCTCTTCTTTTTTCTCTCCTTTTTCCTCCTCTTCCTCGTCATCATTCTTCCCCGCACCCATATTAATCGCTGCTAACATAGCGTCAGCATAACTTTCTTTTTTATCCTCTTTGGGATTGTTATCTTTTTTATTAGACTTATCATCCTTCTTCTTTTCTTTCTTATCATCCTTCTTCTCTTCTTTTTTTTCTTCTTTTGGTGCCTCTTCTGTGGGCTCCTCTTTTTTATCTCCTTCGGGCGCAGGATCCTGCTGAGCACTCGACTCAGTATCAGATGAAGCACCAGTAGGTTCAGGAGTTGATCCAGCATCCGGCGCAGATCCAGTATCCGGCGCAGATCCAGCAATGTCCCCAAGGTCCTCTAAGCCTGCCATAATACGTTCTCCCTCAATAATCACTTTACCTAAAAGTATGATCAATCATTAAAAACTCACTGATACTTAAAATGCACCTATAATGTATTTCCCCCCGGCCCATCATTGGTGGGAGCAACCCCTGGGGAATCTTCTTCCGTATGTTGCGCCTCTTCCGTATGTTGCGCTTCTTCCGCCTGCTGAGATAATGGCTCACCGCCGGCTGGCTCAGCTGCAGCCTCTCTTTCTGCTACAAGATTATCTTTCGCCTCTACTTCCTCCTCTTTCGCCTCCGCTTTTCCATCTCTCTTTACGGCAAGCGCTTCAGCTTTTTCATCTTCTTTCTTCGCCACACCAGCAGGATCAGGTTGCTGTTGTTGTGGCTGTTTCTGCCCTACTCCAGGGCTAGGTTGTTGTTGACTATTAGAGGAGGCCAGCTTTGAGGCAACATTTTGGGCATTACCTTGACTAGGATCTTGAGGTGTTGCTGGCGTAGACTCTGGTTTTTTGCTCATCCCTTTATCTATTAGGGAGCCAGCAATGGATCTGAGAGATCCCCGAGCCTCAGTAATAGCCGCACTCGTCCTCTGTATGGTTTCTAACATCGCAGAGGCTAAATCCTCCTTATCATTACCTTTCTTTTTCTTTTGAGCATCATCCGCTTCTTTTTGTGATTTTTTTGCTTTGTCCAATAAATCTTGAGCGCCTGAATCTACGCCAGGTGCTGGCGTTGCTGATTTTTCAGATTGAACAGATACTTTGGTATCCGTTGGCTCAGCGGATTTTGTCGCAGACGTACTTGCAGCGGGGGTGGGCGCACTTGGCGCCGGGGTTGATGCTGTCGGTGTCGACGCAGAAGGCGCCGGAGATGACTCGTTTTCTGGCATAGCACTTACTCCTTTCAAGCACTGCTTTACTAGAAGTATAGTCTATAATTAAAAAAACATGCGGGGCTATCCCCGCACAGAACAGTTTATAGTAGATCCTCTTCATCTAAACCAACATCCACCAGAGACTGTCGTAAAGTACGTAAGGCTTCTACTTGTATTTGACGCACCCTCTCACGCGTTAAGCCTATTTCTTTGCCAACATCCTCCAACGTAGATTTTTCAAATCCACGCAGACCGAAACGGCGTAAGATGACTTGCTGTTGATTAGGACTTAAGGAATCCAACAAAGTATCCATATGTAGATCAAAATCTTCATGTGTCAACAACTCAGCAGGATTACTATTTTTATCATCAGGAATGGTATCTAACAACGATTTACTGTCATCATAACTTAAGGGAGTATCTACTGATGTCACTTTTTCATTAAAGCGTAAGAGCTTACGGACGTCTTCGATGGGCTTATCTAACATGTGTGCAATTTCTTCTGGAGAAGGCTCATGATCTAAACGCTGAGTAAGTTGTTTTGCCACTCGTAGATAAACGTTTAACTCTTTCACGACATGAATGGGTAAACGAATGGTGCGCGATTGATTCATGATGGCACGCTCTATGGTTTGACGTATCCAACAAGTCGCATAGGTCGAGAACCGAAAGCCCCTCTCTGGATCAAATTTTTCTACCGACTTCATTAAGCCTAAATTACCTTCTTCAATTAAATCAAGTAACGCTAAGCCTCTGTTTAAATAACGTCTCGCGATTTTTACGACCAATCTTAGATTAGACTCAATCATTTTTAAGCGCGCTTCTTTCTTGCCTTGCCGAGCCAAAGTGCCGAAATATACTTCCTCTTCCGCAGATAGTAATGGAGAAAAACCAATTTCACGCAAATACAATTGCGTGGCATCCATCAGTTTATCGCCATGAGGACCATGCGTTTTTGCATAGAAATGTTCATCTTCATGATCAATGATAGGCGTATCTAATGCTACCTCTTCGGTTAGCAAAGGATCTTCAGACGGTGATTCCTCTGACAGCGATTCATCCAGATCAAGTTCTTTTGAAATATCTTCCTCAGAAGCATCTGTAGTGCTCAATAAAGCTTGCTCTACCAATAATGATTCAGCGGCCCCTTCCCCTTCAAGATCTATCGTTCCTTCGTCCATAGAAAAAACCACAACCTTATTGTTTTGTATTGAAATTTTATACTATTCCAAAATGCACCGTAAGCCAAGTATTTTTATATAAAATGGGCATTTACATGCAAAGTGATCACTGATAAAGTGACCTCGTCACTATAATAAACGCACCTTACGCACCCACAAGTGTCATCCCGGGATTTAAGGCTGCTTGGCGGGCGAGCCTTAGCAGACCTTATTAATGCCCGGGATCTACTCAGAAATGAGCACTGAGCCACATCATAGAGGGATCCCAGACATTAAGAGAAACTAAAGCTCGCGCACTCGCTCAAGTTTCTCTAAATTCCGGGATTGACAGTTGTGGGTGAGTAATAAACATATACTTTCATGGAGCTTTAGTTATGCCAAATATTGTACTGCAGTCGCTTGAGGATTTCTCCAAACAATTAACCACTTTAGATGCAGACATTAAAGCTAGTGCAAATAAAGTGTTCCCTGAGTCACATACAACAAAATTAAAGCATAATACAAGAGATTCTCTCATAAAACACATGCAAAACAGCACAATAACACTGATTGAGATTCTTGAAAATAATCCAGCTTTAGCTGTAACCGCTAAAGCTGAGATAGAAGCAACTATCACTGCAATTAAAAAATTCACAGCACCTAACTTGTCAACAATAAGTACAACTAAATCAATTGGGAAGGTTTTAAAAGCTCGAGATACTGCGGTAAAAAACATCCGTGAGCAATTAGATAAGACGCAAGGCTATAATGCAGCTGTTAGTAGCGCACCTAAAGGGACACCTACTACCTCTTCATCTGTACAATTACCCGCTGCGCTTGCGCCTACAAAAAACCCTGTGAACCTATCACCTAAAAATGCTGCAATACCTTCGCCTAAAAACGACTCAGACTCTAGCGATCCAAATCATCTAAATGTTGCTACAACATCTCTCCCTGGGTCAACAGCTGACTTTCTCAAACCTCCTTCACCCCAAAATAATGCTGCTGCCACCACTCCTTCTGCAGGCGAACCATTGCCAACAACAGTGATATCCGATAAACAAACAGCAGTCGCCGCTGAACCAACAACCATGGTACCCCCTGCACCAGAAACTGTTATTTCTGGACCCGGGAATACTCCTACTGAGCCAAAAGAAGATAAGCCCGCTGCAGAGACAAGCACCGCTGCTCAAACAGCTACCATAGTAGACCCAGACCCTAAAACAGTCGTAGAGGGCGCCAAAACTGCTGACACCCTGGCATCATTAACCATCTGGCAAAAACTGGGTAACTTCTTTAGCAGCCTCTTGGATAGAATTAAAAACGCCTTCTCTAAACTCCTAACTCTGTTCAAGAAAAAGACTCCGGAAACCAACAGCAAAGAACCAGTAAGTACTTCAACCACCACAATGAGTGCAGGTCTTGGAAGCGCTACTAGTGCTCCAGCTCCATCAGCACTGCCTCCAAGTGTTAATCCACTTGCGGATAAAACTACAGCTACTACGGCAAATACTGATGTGGTTGATCCTACAAAACAATCAGCAATCACTGGTGTAGCTCTTTAGTTCTCAAAACTAAGAATATATGGATGTTTACTAGATAAAAACATCCATATATCCAAAACTGAAACCTGGGAGTACATACACCCAGGTTTTTTTATATCTGTACTTTGAAAGCGACTGTTCACCCAACTCATCCCAAGTCCGCAAAGATAGGTTATCAATTCTGTCTCTGGGGGGGTTAATTGCCTATTTAGTGGCTTTTTCCTAAAAAAATACACCGCATAACTATGTCTTCAAGATTTTTTTAATTCACTCTCTATGCAGCACTCTGCTCAAAAAAGCCCCGTCATCCAGCGCCAGTTTTAATTAAGTTAAATTCTCTGAAAATTATGCGATGGATCCCCTGGCCGCTAGGATCGATCTGTCACAAGAAATCTCTCTCAGAATTTTATGTGGACTGACAAATATATGCGCATTTATAAATAAAAGTGCTATCAAAAAATATAAAGAGTTATTGATGATAAGATATAATGACAATTTTTCAGCAAAAAACTCTTCAAAAATATAAAAAAATGGTTTTTCTATCACGAAACTTATAGTACAATAAGCGGAAATTATAAATCATATAGTAAAAAATGTTGACATATTAATTATAATTTGATAATATGTCGTTCAGATAATGATTTTGGAAAGTTTTTATGCGGATGTACGTAAAAAGACCAGAGGTAACTCTAAGTTTTTTGAGTAGTGATTCAAATATTAATGTTAGGGATAATTTTCAATTCCTGAGTATCAATATGAATCAATGCAACATATGCATAAATACAATAACTCAACCCCAAAAAACCCAATAGAACTACCACTAGGAGATAAACTATGCCTACTACCCAACCAAATACCCCAACCAATGTTACACCTACTCAGGATTTTCCAGTAGCTGCTTCTACAAGCGACACTGCTGTTCCAGCTACTCAAGGAGGCACTGCTCCTGAAGAAGTAGTAGTTGTAGCTGCTCCAGCACCGACAGAAGAAGTAGTTACCTCTACAGACGCAAATGCTGCTCCAGCTCCGACAGAAGAAATAGTTGCTTCTACAGACACAAATGCTTCAGTGCAGAAGCAAGAAGAAGTTATTGCTCCGGCTCCTGAAAAAGCTGAAAAATTATCTTTTGGCCAAAGATTTGTAAATTTCTTTAAAAACTTTAGTCTTTTCAAGAAATCTGAAAAATCTGAGCCAGTAGTAGCTGCAAAAGAAGATGCTAAAGAATCTGTAAGTGTCTTTGCAAAAATTTCTACTTTCTTTTCAGTATCAATTCCAAGTTTCTTTAAAGGACTGTTTAAGTCTAAGAAGAAAGATGAAGCGAAAGAGCCTGTTTCTCAACAAGACATCAAGCCATCTACCGCTATCATTAGTGAACAAGTTGTAGATGCTGAAGCTAAGCAAGCTGAACTTGCTGCTGCTAATAAAGCAGCTGCAGAAAAAACTGCTGCCGCGACTCAGAACACTCTGCCAGCTAATGATGGTGCTGCTCCTGAAGCTGAGACTACTCCAGTTGTTGCTGCCCTCTAATATCCTAATATTGTTATCTAAAAAGCCGGATTCTGTATCAGAACCCGGCTTTTTTATTGCCTATAATAAAACTCCTTTATTCTCTAGGCGTTTTTAATTAATTTTTATATAGCACTCTAGTCAGAAAAATCTCGTAATCAACTATGTCTCCAATATTTTTTAATTACTTTTTTATGCGGAACTTTAGTCAAAAAAGCACGTCATCCCGAGCCAGTTTGAGTTACGTTAAATTCTCTGAAAGTTCCGCGAGGGATCTCCTTGCCGCTGGGAGCGATCTGTCTGCAGGAGATTTCTCACAGAATTTCCAGGGGCTCGTTTATAACCTCAAACTGGCTCGAAATGACGTGCTATTCTGACAGTGGTCAATCTTTAGCATATTGATTGATATAAATCATTCCATCCAGGATTGAACGTATAAACAAGGTTATTTTTCTTTTCTCGCGACCATCCTTTAATCTGTTTCTCCCGCTCAATGGCCACGACAATGTTGCCACATGCCTCATAATAGACTAAGCGATCCACGTTATATTTTTGAGTAAAGCCTTTTACCAATTTATGCTGGTGTTCGTAAATACGTCGCATCAAGTCATTGGTGACTCCAACGTATAGAACATTATTATGAGAATTCGCAACACAATATACATACGATTCAGTATGCATGAAACTTTCCTTGCTAAACCGGACTTAAGCTAGATTTATTTCCCTGTCAACATCCCATGGTTGGATTGGATGTTTTTATGCGCCTATTTATCATAAGCGCATAATTTTTCAATTTTTTACATTATTTAATTCAAGTCACTGCGAGCAGCTTTTTCGCGTAAAAGCCAAACACAACTACCCTGCCTTCACCACGGTATCAATCGCAATAATACGCTGTAATAATTTTTCCATCTGATCAAGTGGCCAACTAGTCGGGCCATCACTTAACGCATTATCTGGATCTGGATGGGTTTCCATAAACAGACCAGAAATACCTGCCGCTACAGCAGCCCGCGCTAAAACAGGAATTAACTCTCGATGTCCTCCGGACGCAGCACCTGCACCACCGGGTAACTGCACTGAATGTGTTGCATCATAAATGACAGGGCAGCCCGTTTCTCGCATAATATGGAGCGAACGCATATCTGAGACTAAATTATTATACCCAAAGCTCACACCGCGCTCGCACACCATAATTTGCTCGTTTCCGCAAGATTTAGCCTTTTCAACCACATGCTTCATATCCCAAGGCGCTAAAAACTGGCCTTTTTTAATATTGACAGGTTTTCCTAAAGAGGCGACGCGTTGAATAAAGTTTGTTTGACGGCATAAGAACGCAGGGGTTTGTAACACATCGACAACACTTGCCACTTCTAACAAAGGCGTGTCTTCGTGCACATCTGTTAATACCGGAACTTGAATATCTTTTTTTACTTTTTCAAGAATTTGTAGCCCTTTTTCAAAACCAGGACCTCGATAACTATGGAGTGAGGTCCGGTTCGCTTTATCAAAAGAGGATTTATAGATAAAAAAGATGTCTAAACGTCGACACATGTCCGCTAAATATCCAGCGGTTTCAATCGCCATGGTTTCACTTTCGATGACACAAGGGCCAGCAATCAAAAACAATCGACTGTTTTCTTGTATGGGATAACCACATAGTTTCATAATTACTCCTTTTTATACTCTTGCTGTGAGTATGTACGTGCCGCTTTGATAAACGCAGAAAAAAGTGGATGTCCGTCTCTTGGTGTAGAAGTAAATTCTGGATGGAATTGACAACCTAAAAACCAGGGATGATCAGGTAATTCTACGGTTTCTACTAAAGCACCATCTTGTGAACGCCCCGAAATACGCAAACCCAGTTCTTCTAACATAGGAATATACTGAGGGTTCACCTCATATCGATGCCGATGTCGCTCCATAATCACGGAGGCACCGTAACATTTCTCCGCTAAAGACCCTGGCGCTAAATAAGAAGGCTGCTCTCCCAAACGCATCGTGCCACCTAAATCAGTTTGCGCTTTACGAAACACCTGGCTACCATCTTGTTCTTGCCATTCACTCACTAAAGCAACGACTGGATGTTCTGTGTAGGGATCAAATTCGGTTGAATTTGCTGTCGTCAAACCTTTCACATGACGCGCAAATTCAATGACGGCTGTCTGTACGCCCAGACAAATCCCTAAAAATGGGATACGTTCTGTACGTGCATGTTGAATCGCTAATATTTTACCTTCAACTCCACGCTCGCCAAATCCGCCTGGCACTAAAATTGCGTGCGCCCCAGCCAATAAGCTCACTCCTTCTCTGACTAACTGCTCAGCGTCAATATAACGAATGATAACTTTTGTTTTGGTGTGTAAGCCCGCATGTATTAAAGCTTCATTTAATGATTTATAGGCATCACTTAATTCTATATATTTGCCTACCATGGCAACGACCACTTCCGTCGTATACGATTGCGTCGCTTTTACGACCCACTGCCATTCGTGTAAATCCGCCGCAGGTGCTGTCAATTGAAATTTTTGTACAACCAACTCATCTAATTGTTGTGTATGTAAAAGCTCCGGAATATTGTAAATGGTTTCCGCATCCGGCAAAGAAATCACCCCTTCTTTTTCCACGTTGGTGAATAAAGCAATTTTCATACGATCTACGTCGGTCATGGGAAGATCTGAGCGACAAATAAGGATGTCCGGTTGTATTCCTATAGAGCGTAATTCTTTTACAGAGTGTTGCGTTGGCTTGGTTTTTGTTTCGCCCGCCGTTTTAATAAACGGTAACAACGTTAAATGAATAAATAAAGTACGGCTAGAGCCGAGCTCAATACGCATCTGACGAATGGCTTCTAAAAACGGTAATGATTCTATATCACCCACCGTTCCACCTACCTCGACCATCGCAATATCGTAGCCTTCTGCGCCTTCTTCAATACAACGCTTGATTTCATTGGTAATATGCGGAATCACCTGCACCGTCATACCCAAATAATCTCCGCGTCTTTCTTTTTTGATGACCGTCTCATAAATTTTACCGGAAGTAAAATTATTACGCTTCGTCATGCGCGAGCGCACAAAGCGCTCATAGTGGCCTAAGTCCAAGTCGGTTTCGGCACCATCATGCGTGACAAAGACTTCCCCATGTTGGAAAGGACTCATCGTCCCCGGATCAACGTTAATGTATGGATCCAATTTAATTAAGGTTATTTTGAGACCACGTGCCTCTAAAATAGCCGCCAGCGAAGCAGAAGTAATACCCTTCCCTAAAGAAGAAACCACCCCACCAGTTACAAAAATATATCGAGACATAATCAATCTAATTGTTTTAAAATTTCATACATTGCAAGCGCACAATTTGCCGCCTCAACCCCTTTATTACCGTGTTTTCCACCAGCTCTATCCCAAGCTTGGGCTTCATTCTTAAGCGCCAATACTTCATAGATTACCGGAACACCGTACGTCAGTGCCACTTGTTGACAACCCTGACTCACTTGTTCACAGACAAGTTGATAATGATCTGTTTCTCCTTGAATCACTGCCCCTAAAGCAATGATTATCGAATAGTTTCCTTTTTTAGCCAAATGCATTGCTGTCACTGGAATTTCAACCGCACCTGGTACTTCAATAACAGTGATATCCTCTTCTTTAAACCCTAAAGTGCGCAAGCGTCCCAGTGCGCCTTCTTGCAAAGCACGGGTAATGTCACGGTTAAATTCACTCACCACAATCGCTATTGGAAAGCTCGTTATAGTGGATTGACCCGCTGTAATATGCTTCATACGGCTCCTAAAGATAAAAGATGTCCTAATTTTTCTTGCTTAGCCTTTAGATAGTTACAATTATCATTCGTAGGCTCAATAATTAAAGATTCTCGCTCTACACTCACCCCATATTGCTGTATGCTTTCTATTTTTTGTGGATTATTCGTTAATAGGCGTATTTTGTTGATACCAAAATATTTTAACAATTGGTAAGCAATACCATAATTCCGTTTATCTGCTGGTAAACCTAAAGCAATATTTGCTTCCACAGTATCATACCCCTGCTCTTGCAAAGCATATGCCTTTAATTTATTCGACAAACCAATACCTCGACCTTCTTGACGGAGGTAAATTAAGACCCCACCTTCGGTAGAGATACGCTCTAAGGAGTGATCTAACTGCGCACCACAATCACAACGCATAGAACCAAATAAGTCGCCAGTAATACATTCTGAATGTATTCGCACTAAGGGAGCGGTATCTTTGGCGTAGGGTTTTACTAACACCAGATGCTCGGCATCGTCTAGATCATCAGTAAATACACTCATTGAAAAATCACCATATTTTTCAAGAGGAAGACGAATAGAGGCCTGCGCTCTTACTAAGGTTTCATGTTGAATGCGATATTGAATAATATCGCTAATATTGAGTAAAGGAATGTTGTATTCTTTAGAAAATACTTCTAAAGAATCTACCCGACTCATACTTCCATCTTCATTTAAAATTTCACAAATAACCGCCGCCTCAGTAAGACCCGCTAAACGCATGAGATCAACACTACCTTCTGTTTGACCTGCGCGTTCTAAAACGCCTAATGCGCGCGCACGTAGGGGAAACACATGGCCCGGACTGATAATATCTTGTTTGCTTGAGTGTGGATCGACTGCAACCCGAATAGTATGTGCACGATCTGCCGCAGAAATTCCGGTAGACACGCCAGTAGCCGCTTCAATGGATACCGTAAATGCCGTGCGGTACGGTGAACGATTATGCGCGGTCATTAAGGGAAGTTCTAATTTATCGATTAAGGTTTCTGACATAGGTAAACAGATGAGTCCACGTCCATAACGTGTCATGAAATTGATAGTTTCTGCGCTTACATGTTCAGCCGCTAAAACTAAATCTCCTTCGTTTTCTCTGTGCTCATCATCACGCAAGATGATCATACCACCAGCACGCAAAACTTGTATTGCTTCTTCGACAGAATTAAACACCGCACTCATACGAGATTCTCATAATTTTCAAACCACTGTTGTACCGAATGAAATACCATCTTAGCCATCGTATCAAATTCAATATTACAATGTTGTCCCTCTTGCCATTCTCCCAACACGGTCACCGCAAGGGTATGAGGAACCAACATTACCGTCAAAACGGTTTCGGAAACAGTATTGATTGTTAAACTAACCCCATCTATCGTAATGCTTCCCTTCGGATGACAATACGGTAAATAAGGTGCCTTAAAACCCGAAATCTCCCAACACACATAAGTATCAAAAGGAATCTTGCGTACCAAGGTAGCGGTGGTTTCTACATGACCAGTGACGTAATGCCCACCAAATCTGTCCCCTGCTCTTAATGCACGCTCTATATTAACATAATGCCCTTTCTGTAACGCACCTAAAGTCGTTAATGCTGCTGTTTCAGGAGAGATACTGAATTGTACTATAGATTGGGCTGTTTCGGCAAAGACACTTTGCACTGTTAGACAAACCCCTTGAATCGCAATACTTTCTCCTAATACTATATCTAGCAGCGGCATTGCGACCGTTAAAAGAAAACCGGCTTCTTCTGCTTGTATCGAAAGAGTTTCTGCCTTTGCCTCTATTATTCCTGTGAACATGCGTGCTCCCAACGTATTTTATGGATAATATTATCACCCAGAATTTCGGTAAAAAGATGGTGTTCTTTCTCAAAAAAAGTATCTGGAAGATCCAGCGCCATCGCTGATGGCCCTAATATTTTGGGCGCTACATATATATAAGTTTCTTGCACTAAATCATGCGAGTGCAAAGCCTTAAATAAAGTGGGCCCTGCTTCCACCCAGACATCATGATATCCTAAAAGACCAACCTCCTGAATCAAGGCAGGTAAATTAAAAAAAGGCTCAATATGATTTTCTGTTTTACTGCAAGGATGATCACTGCCAGCTGCGGGCAGCGGTTCTGGGTACAGCGCACTATCATAATAGCGATGCACCAATTCTGCTGTTTTCCATATAAGCGCTTCCGAGCCGACCGATAAAGTTCTATCTAATAAAATAAGAGGCTTTGCCTGAGCAACTTCGCCTTCGAGACGCACGTTCAATGCCGGATTATCGTGTAATACTGTATGTGCGGTTGTCATAATCACATCACTTCGCAAACGATGCTGATGCGTCCTCTGCGCGCATAAAGCATTAGAAATAGAAACGCGTGCGCCATGTGCTCCCGCAATTTTTGCATCCAAACTTTGGGCAATTTTAATAGATAGCCATGGCTTTTTGTGGCGAATCCAATGGGTAAAACTCTGGTAAAAAAGGTCTATTTCCGGAAGAGGGTAGTGTATCACTTCGATTCCGGCAGATCGGAGTATCTCTGGACTATTATTTTGCACCACGAGTGGGTTGGGGTCAGCATATGCATATACCACCCGTGCAACCCCTGATTCTTGGATGGCATTTACACAAGGAGGGGTTTTTCCCCAGTGATTACAAGGCTCTAGGGTCACATATAAGGTGCTCCCTTGCGTGTAACCTATAGCAGACTGTAAAGCTAAAATTTCTGCATGCGGTAACCCGGCTCGCGCATGATGGCTTTGCGCAATAAGCGTATTTCCCTGTACGAGTACCGCACCCACAGCAGGGTTAGGCGCACAGGTCCCTCTACCAAGCCATGCTTGTTCAAGAGCCATACGTAAATAATGTGCGTGCATGTCCAACAATATCGCCATATGAGCAAAACGTCTAAATATACCAAAAAAATGATATCCAGACAATGTGCGAATGCGTTATCCTGTTACTATACTTCATTTCTATTGTCTCTATGGACTTTAAAAAATACCAAATTTTCAATCTTGTAATAGGCTTATTTTTACTCTCTCAGAGTGTATATGCTATTACGAGTTATACCAATGATACCCTCGATACCCTTAAAAAAAGTTACCAAGAAGCTATTTTACGTTCTCCTTCGGTTATTCATGATCCTTTAGTGAACGAATATGTACAACGCATTGCGGATAATTTAACACATACAGTTCACGGTATACCCGTGCATTTTTTCGTTATCAACACCTCTGAAATAAACGCCTTTGCTGGACCCGGAGAATATATTGGTATTCATACAGGCTTGATTGCCATCACTCGATCCGAAAGTGAGTTGGCCGCCGTCATGGCACATGAAATTGCACATGAATATCAACATCACTTATACCACATGCTGGAACATGAAAAACAACAAAAGGCGCCCATGCTCGCCGCTATGCTTGCCTCTATCGCGCTCGGCATGGTCAATCCTGCGCTGGCCAATGGCGCATTAATGGCCTCGATGGGTGGTTTTGCGCAAAATAGCATTAACTTTACAAGGGCACATGAACAAGAAGCGGATCGTATTGGCTTAACTATTTTAGAACGGACGAATTATAACCCCTATGCCATGGTACAATTTTTAAAACGCATGCAAGAACAAAGTCGTTATTATTTTAGTAATAACACCCCATCCTTATTAAGAACTCACCCCTTAGATGAAGAGCGTATTGCTGAAGCTGAAAACCGCGCACACAAACGTGCTGAATCAGATCCAGAGCCTTTTATCGCTTTTAAAATATATTTAGCCGATCTCATTAATAAAAAACCACAAAATGAACTATATCAATTTAGCAACAGTTGTCATGGGACAGAAAATATTTGTCAATATGCTTGGGCACTAGCGTTGTTACGAACCCAACAATATGTCGAAGCCGCTAATCATCTCCGTCCATTATTAATTCTTCACCCAAGTAATCTTTTTTACCAACTCACTATGGCCTCTATAGAACAACATACGAATCCTGCAGCAGCACTGAATCGTCTCGCCTATTGCTATCAGGAATACCCCGATCATGCCGCCATTATATGGTATTATGCTGAAGCCTTAATTGCTGCATCACGAGCTCAAACGGCGCTGTCACTGTTGTTGCCTGCCACTCGAAAATTCCCGAAAAATATTGAATTATGTGAGCTATTAGCACAGGCTCAAGCGCAGTCCAATCAAAAAGGATTCGCTTATTTCACCAAAGCACAGTGTGCACTTTTACGAGAAAGTCCGCGAGAAGCCATGATTTTTTTACAACAAGCGAAGTCTCTTGCAAAAAAGAACGCCTATCTTCGTGCAAGAATAGACGCTCGTATTGCTGAATTGAAGGAAAGTCGGGAGTAGATTTGCCTAAGGACGTTTTCTCGCCCCTAAAGCAGTAAAAAACTCTGGTTTGTTCAAGCCAATTTCTGCAAAAATAGCGGGCACTCTATCCCAGCTTTTTTCTTGCTCAATACTCGCCACCACAAACTCAAAACCTTTATCCTTATCTTTTTCAACACCCCAACCATTAATATAACACAAGCCTCGAACACGCTTCGCTTGAATGTGTCCTAAGCGTTCAGCGGCTTCTAAGTAAGCATGCGCTTCTTCAAATAGCTGCCTTTGGGTACGATCATTCACCGTGCTCGCAAACAATTCCTCATCTTGTAGAACTTTACGGAATTTTGCTTCCTCTAAAAAACGCATCGCTAAATCAAACTGCGCTTTTGCGTCGTCTAATGCTGCCGCCGCTCTGAGTGATTCTATCACCATAACTCGCGCGTGTGGGTAGCGCTTTTTCTGTACGAGTAAACTATAAATAAAAGATAAGCGATGATATATGCCGACTTCTTTTGCAATAGCCTGCTCATCGACAGGATTATGCATCCGTAAATCTCTCATCACATTCGCTTTTTTAGTTAATTTTTTAATTTTCCAGCGTTTAAACCAAACACGCCTTGAAAAAAAACCTGAAAAAAACATATCCAACTCCTTAAGTTGTCACAGCCCAATCTATAATAACGAAGCCACCCACGATGGCCATACAGGCAAGGAAAATACGTAGAAAGGTATCTGTTCCTTGCAAACGGTTTTCTTGTTTCATTACTTTTTCTTTGAGTTCTTCTGGCTCTTGCGGTAACGTTTGTTCATCCATCTTATGGGAAGACCATGTGGCGATTAACCCCAACAATAGCCCAGAAAAAAATAAAGCAGAGAACATCACCAATGTCACTGTTTTAGGGGGTAAGCTATAGTATGCTCCCAACCAGTCTTCACACCAGAGCAGAAAAAAAGGCAACTCGTATGACCAACCCCATAATAAATGTGGCAACATATAAAACGAAAACAAAATAAAGATGACACTGAATATTAAGCTCAGCAACCCCACAACATACCAAAGTCCATCTCTTATGTCCATAAGCCTGCTCCTATGTCAACCACTCCCGCCCAACCCCAAAACTTTGCCAACAAGGCTTTTTGGATAAGGGGCTTTCGTAAACCTTCACCGCGCAGTGAGCGCGTCAGGATGACTTTATGCGTGTTTACGAAAGCCCCTTATTCGGCAAGCCTTGGTACCACTAAC
>JAUYSE010000167.1 GCA_030696465.1 Legionellaceae bacterium | reverse complement strand
CGAGCCGCGACCGTCAGAGGTTGTTGTATAAAACAAACCGTACAGCCAATGTACCGCTTAAAAAAACCCTACGTACCGCGGCTTGTTCGCGGTATCCAGAGATTTTGCATAATACTCAATTTTTGTGTTCACACAAAAATCAATCTGGATCCCGCGAACAAGTCGCGGGACGTCGGAGATCGGAAATATTCTTAATACTCTTCGCACTTGGATCCCGTATCGTTGTACGGGATCCAAGTGCGAAGAGTCTCCCTACCACCCACGATGTTCTAAAATAGCCTCATACGCTTTGCGGATGGTTTGTGTTTTTTGTGTCGCCTCTTGTACGGCCGCTTCAGACATCCCTTTTGCAATCAGTTTATCCGGGTGATACTTGCTCATGAGTCGGCGATAGGCCTTTTTAACCTCTGGCTCGTTGGTTTCTGGAGTAACTCCTAATATCACATAAGCCTCTTGTAAATAGGCGTGCGCCGAGCTTCTCGCATGCTGCGATTGTTGTGATTGCTGTGATCCTTGCGATTGCCCGCGATAGACATATTCCTGATAAAATCTTTGCTGTGTTTCCACCGGTGCTACTCCTAACAAAGCAAATATTTGATTGAGTGCACGGATTTTATTATGGGTTAAACCCCCTGCTTGTGCAAAACGGAACTGTATATTTAAAAAAGCTTGGAGTAATCGACGGTTCTGTGCGAGTGCTTTGCGTAGAGTGAGGATCGCTGAAAAGTTGCCAGATTGTTGTTCCTTCCCATCTCTAAACCACTGTTTAGCTTGTATTTTTTGTTTGGCAGTTAGGCGGAGCTCGTCCATAATGACCAAGGCCATGTCAATGGCTTCTTCGGAGACACGGCCATCTGCCTTCGCAATAGCGCCCATAGTAGTGAACGTATTTTTGAGAAATAAAGTGCGAATTTGTACATGCCGCTCTTGATGAAAAGCGGAGTAAGAGGTGTGTAGTTGATTATAGAGGCCTTTATCAAAATAATGACCAATTAATAGACCAAAGACGCCGCCAAGCGGGCCTGCGATTAAATGCCCGAAGAACAGCCCTAGGCATTTACCCCACCAGGTTTGCTCGCTGAGCCATTTTAGGATATCCATAAAGCCAATAATAAAGTTTGCATACGCGTATATTGTAAGAGTTCTTGCATTCAGGTGCAATCTACGGTACACAATATCTCAGAATTGAGGAGAGCGTTGAACATGTATTATTCTGTACAGTATGCCATTTATTGTCTTAGTTTATGGTTATTATACCCTCTGGTTTTTTTACGATTTCGTTGGAAGGGGCGTCGGTTCCCTGATTATACTCAGCGTTTAGCAGAGCGTAGAGGTCCGTTGCCAGACGCGCGTCCGGTGGATATCTGGATACATGCGGTTTCTTTGGGCGAAGTGATTGCAGTGACCCCCTTGATACAAAAATTGTTATCCGAGGGGTATTCCCTATTAGTCACTACCACCACCGCTACGGGATCAGAACGAGTATTATCGCGATTTGGGCAACAAATACAGCATCAATATTTACCCTATGATTTTCCTTCCTATATGCGCTCGATGCTACGTGCGTACACTCCCAAATTAGTGTTGTTGATGGAAACAGAGTGGTGGCCCAGTTTAATATTAGAAGTATCCCGTCGTGATATCCCCTTATGCTTAGTGAATGGCCGTCTTTCCGCGCGATCTTTAAAACAATATAAAAAAATTCGTTTTTTTATGAAGCCCTTATTACGAAGTTTTCAGCGTATTTTGGCGCAAGCCCCAGAAAGTGCTGCACGTATGCAAGAGTTAGGGGCGTTACCTGCAAAGATTGAGGTGGTCGGGAACATCAAATTCGATTTAGAAATACCTTCAACAGAAGGTGCTCGCGCGATACAACAACATTGGGGCGCTGATCGCTTGGTAGTGATTGTAGGCAGCACACATGAAGGCGAAGAAAGTCAAATTTTAGAGCAATGGAGAAAAGTACAAGCAGCGTTACCTCATGTGTTGTTAATCATTGCGCCACGTCATCCAGAGCGTTTTGAGCGGGTATTGCGTTTGAGTGAGGATGCTGGTTTTAAGACGGCGCGGTACACACAACCAGAGGGCGTTCATAAGGATACTGAAGTATTTATAATAGATGCTATTGGTCAACTATTAGCGTTTTATGGGGTGAGTCAGCATGCATTTGTGGGCGGAAGTTGGGCGCCAATTGGCGGACATAATACTCTAGAGCCCCTTGCCATGGGGGCATTGGTATACACTGGCAAGCACACGCATAATTTTGCGGCAATTCAAGATGCCTTGATGGAGGCGGGTGGTATTCAAGTCGCACCAGATGCGGCAGTTTGGGCGGATCAATTGATTGATACGCAGCGGGATAGTCAGCGACAAAAAAGTTTACGACAAGGTTCGCAGTTGGTATTACAAACACATCAAGGCGCGTTGTTGCGCACGTACGAGGCCCTACTGCCTTTTTTGAAGCGAACGTAATTATCTTGGTAGATTTATTTGAAAAGCAATATATTGTTGTTTTTAAAGGAGGTGAGGTTTATGCACCTATCTTCTAAGCTTACTCGGATCCACTCCCTCGCCCGCGCCGGAAATGTGAATAAAATGAATTAGGTAGTTCGCGGGAGAGGGTTGGGGAGAGGGTTAACATTGATCCTAAAATTTTCACTTCAGACAGGTGGGTCCTGCCGCTGCGGACCCCGCCCGTGCTCGCAACAGCCTGCGCGCGGGACGGGGGGGCCCCCTTCGCGTCACCCGCGCAGGGAAGATCGATATTCTCAGCGAACAATTTTGAACGCCGCTATCTTCTCTACCCCCTAAAACCCAACATCAATCACTTCAATACAATCTGCAGAAATCCCATGACCCAAAAACTGTGCCCCTACCGATTGAAAACGTTCTTTCGCATCCGTGACCAAATAATAAGTGTTTGGCTCAGAGATTTCTTGACGCAATAACTGTTGTGTTTCTAAAAGAATTTTCAGGGTTTCTGCCGTAGTCACTGCCGAATCAACAATTTGCACATCCTTAGGTAACAAGCTACTGAGCAGTGACGTAAATACCGGAAAATGGGTGCAACCAAGTAATAAAGTATCTTCCCCATCAAAACCATCTAAATAATGTAATAAAGCTTCTCGGGCGACATTATTATGCGTCATGCCGGCTTCGGCCAACGCCACTAAAATACTACATACTTTATTTTGAATATGTAGATGTGGCTTATGCTGACGCAGGGTGGCTTGATAGGCCTCAGAGGCAATCGTGCGTTCAGTGGCCCACACCAGTACGCGATCATTACGGGTTACCCGTGATGCCGCTTCGGCACCGGGGGCGATAACGCCAATAATAGGTAATTCAGGCCAACGTCTTTGTAAGGTAGGTAGTGCCGCTGTGGTGGCGGTATTGCAGGCAATAACCAATGCTTTAATGCCTTGCGCAATCAGCGTTTGTGCCATCACTTCGGTATAGCGCAAAATGGTTTCGGAGGTTTTGGTGCCGTAAGGGACCCGCGCCATATCCCCTAAATACAGAAAAGTCTCTTGAGGCAACACCTCTTTTAAGGCGCGCAGCACGGTAAGCCCACCCATCCCCGAATCAAATACACCAATGGGGAGGGTGTGAAAAATCTCAGATGGATGTAGGGGGGGGAGATCTAAATGCGTCGACTTTCTCTTTTGCGGCTGTTTTTGCATCTTGAATAGATTCACTGGTTTTTCTTACAGATTCTAGCATAGTTTTGATTTTTTGCGAGGGTTCTTGTCTAGAGCTCTCCACAATGGTTTTGAGTTGTTTTGCCATGGGTGCCAATTCCGGAAAATCACTGAGCTTTTTAGGGGATTTGAACATCCCGGGTTTTTCTACACCGGGGGCACGGATATGTTCCTTCGGAAGCCCCATCTCCAGTAGTGTTAGATACATGGCTTTTTTGAGCTCAGGATCCTTGCCAGAAACCATCATTGGATTTTCTTTGGAAGGTAATTCTTTAGGATCACATTTACTATAATAGTCGGCGATCATGTTCATGGCGACAATGCGGTTGGCGACTTCTCTTGCGGCAGGATCAGTAACCTTCTCAAGCTGAGTATCTGCTACCGAAACTTGAGGTCCATGAGCGAGCTTGTCTGTTTGTATATTAAATTCACAGGCGGCGGGTATCGGAGTACCATGAGTAGGATCTGTACCGCCTCCTGGTATAGAGAATTTGACCGTATCAGGTGTTCCCGCTGCGATAGGCGCTCTAAAAACCGGGATGTTATTTCCATGATGATCCACATTTTTTGCTCCGGTGAGGCTCCCTGCTGAGGCTACAGGAGCCACTGGTGCGGCAGCAGCAGCAGCACCACCACCACCTGTTCGTATCATACCATACACTTCGGTAACATCATGTAAAGCAAGTCGTTTTCCCGAAGTCTGAGCCTCTTTGACGGCGGCTATATATCCTTGTTTTTTGACCTCGTGTGTTACTTTGGGATCATCAGTACCACGGAGTCGAGTTTGTATTTTATCAAGACGAGCAATGTTATTTTCAAGATGTTGAATGCGTGTACTGATGGCTTCTGTGGCTTGTGTACATTTTTTGGGGTCTAATCTTCCTAATGTTACCCGATTCTTTTCCCAAAAATTTTCACTTAAAAAATGAGGATTCTTATCCATAAAAGAGCTGTTTAAATCTTTATTTATGGCTTTTAATAGTTGTACTTCCTCTCTATTACTTTGTAACAGCGTGTCACAATCTTCAGCTAATTTTTCTAGTTCCTCGATCTTCATATGGGGTGACAGCACAGAACTGGCTTCCATAAACGCATCAAAGCGAACTTGTTTTTGTTTGGCAGGCGATTGCAAACTCCAGGCAGATTCTTTGACGGGCTTAGCTTCCCGAGTGACGCTGGCGAGCCGTTCAACAGAAGTTAACTGATCGATGCTAGTGATGTTATGGGTGATGACAGCAGCACGGTGAGCGTAGGAAAGCTCTTGTTGGGCCATCTTAGATGCATTCAAGAATGTTGCTTCTGTTTGTTTTTCAGTCTCAAGGGCTTGTTTTTTTTCCTCTAGTTCTTTGTTTAGCGTTGTAAGTTGCTCAGAACTTTCGGTCGTTTCTTTTGCGGATGTTTGTAATGCGTCTACCTCCGATTTTGATGGAAGTTCCTTGATTGTTTGTTGCAACGTCGTGACGGCTGCCTCGATATCGGCTTTCTTTTGAGCAAGCTGCTTAAGTTTTTGCTCAGTATCTGATAGATTTTGCTCTAATCTAGTTATATGTTCAAGATGATCAGAGTATATTGGCATGTTATTTCTCCGCGCAATGTATCTTTTCTATTCAGTATAGTACAAAATTAACAGATGGCTTTTTGCGCGCGGCTCGGATCAACCTGTCGCTGAGGTTGGTTTGGCTCGTTTGGCGGTCTCAGTCTAAATGCTCGGAATGACGCACCGTTTCAAGCCAGAATAGCACGTCATTTCGAGCCGGTTTGTGCTTATAAAAGAACCACAGAGAATTCCGCGAGAAATCTCCTGCAGACAGATCGATCCGAGCGGCAAGGGGATCCATCGCGGAATTTTCAGAGTATTTAACATCATTCAAACCGGCTCTGGATGACGTGTTTTTTTAATCAAAGTGCCTCATAGAAAGGGAATTAAAAAATCTTAGAGACATAGCTGATTGAGTGACTTTTTATAAAGTCACTCAATTGCTTCGCCTGCTGCTCGCCAAGTAAGCCCGACACTTGTGGGTGCGTCAGGTGAGTTATGTTAAGTTCGCAGGAAGGGCGCGATCTTGTGAGGACATCGATGTACCCTGCGCGGGTGACGATGAAGGGGGGGCCCCGTCCGCGCGCAGGCTTTTGCGAGCACGGCGGGGTCCGCAATCGGCAGGACCCGCCTTTCTGAGGTGACAGTTTCAGGATCGACATCGTTCTGGAAAGACACTGGTGAATGTGCAATGTGCAATCTGTAATC